>JBFWSI010000532.1:0-3504 GCA_050248455.1 Gammaproteobacteria bacterium
CTGGGATACGGGGCCGGCACCGCCGATAGATTCGCTGGCGCGCCTGCTGAAGCGCTTCGACGCCGCGGGCGAGCTGCGCGTGCCGAACGCGCAGGTCGCCGCCGATCAGTTCCGGTCGATGCTGAAGGGCGTCGACCACCTGCGCGTGCTGCTGAACGTCGGCGAGATCCCCGGCGCGCGACGCCTGAAGACCATCGCCAACGATACCGTGGAGATGTTCCTGCGCGCCTATGCGGCGTGAGGAGCGAGCCGTCGCGGAGGTTGCCTTGAAAGAGCGCGCGCGTCTTCGTAGCCCGGGCGCAGCGTAGCGGAACCCGGGATCCGGCAGGTCCGATACGCAAGGGCTTCCGGCGAGGCTCGGCGCGCGCCGTGCGGCATCTTCTCGAATGCATGGGAGAACGGCGGGCGCCGATCCCGGGTTACGCGCTGCGCGCTCCACCCGGGCTACGAAACCGCCGTCGACGTCGAAGGACTTATGTCTCTTTCACGGCGTTGGGCTTCCTCCGTCGGCCCAACCTACCGCTTCGCCGCGCGCCGTCGTTACGACGCGCGGCAGTCGCAGAAGCTCAGCGGAACGTGAAGCCCGGATAGCCCTTCGCCGCCGTCTCCGCGAAGATCTTGCGGTAGGCCGGCACGCCTTCGGTGAAGATCAGGTAGCGGCCCTGATCGCCGCCCGGGTTGTGGTAGCCGAAGAACCACGAGTCTTTCACTTCCGAGAACAAGAGGCCGTCGGCCGAGTCGTAGCAGCGCTTGGTCCACGTCTCCTCGGCATCGGGACACGCCTCCATCGAGGTATACCCGTGCTGCCTGATGTAGCGCAGGGAGTCGAGGATCCAGTCGACGTTGTTCTCCACGCAGCGCGTGATGTTGCAGAACGCGGCCGGATTGTGCGGCCCGAGCACGGCGAAGAAGTTCGGGAAGCCCGCGAACTGCACGCCGAGGTTGGTCTTCGGACCGTTCTTCCACTTCTCGGTGAGCGTGAGCCCGCCTTCGCCGACGATGTCCATGCGGGCCAGGGCGCCCGTCACGGCGCGGAAGCCCGTCGCATACAGGATCACGTCGAGTTCGTGCTGCCGCGTCTGCGCGCCGTCGCCGGTCTCGATCCCCGTCTTCGTGACGCGCTGGATCGGCGTCTCGCGCAGGTCGATCAGTTCGACGTGCGGATGGTTGAAGGCCTCGAAGTAGTTCGTCTCGCCGGGCGGGCGCTTGGTGCCGAACAGGTGATCTTTCGGAATCAGCTTTTCCGCCGTCTTCGGATCGCGTACGCGCTGGCGCACCGTCTGCGCGAGGAACTCGCCGACCTCCTGCGCGATCTCGCGATCGGTGAACACGTCCATGAAATTGCCGAGCCACAGCGCAAAGCCGCCGCGGTCGTGCAGGGTCTGGTAGAACTTCCAGCGCTCGGCCTTGGTGACGGCCTTGCCGTGTCGCGGATCGAGCTTGTGGATGAAGCCCGCATAGGTCTCGTTGCAGCGCGCGAAGATCGACTCGGCCTCGCGCTTCAGTTCCTGCTGCGCGGCGGCGTCGATCGGCCGGTTGCGCAGCGCCGTGCACCAGTTCGGCGAGCGCTGGAACACGGACAGATGACCGACCTCCGGCGCGATCGTCTGGATCACCTGCACGGCCGTCGCGCCGGTGCCGATCACGCCGACGCGCTTGCCCTTGAGGTCGATGCCGGCGCGCGGCCACAGCGCGGTGTGCGTGCTGACGCCCAGGAAGTCGTCCATGCCCTTGATGTCGGGATACTGCGGCGCCGACAGGAAGCCCGTCGCCGAGATCACGTAGCGCGCGCGCAGCTTCAGGCCGTTCTCGGTCGTGAGTGTCCACAGGCGCGCGGCCTCGTCGAACACGACCGACTTCACGCGCGCATTGAATTCGATGTCGCGCCGCAGATCGAGCTTGTCGACGACGAACTGCAGGTAGCGTTCGATCTCGGGCTGGGCGGCGAAATGCTCGCTCCAGTTCCATTCATCGATCAGATCGCGCCGGAACGAATACTGGTAGCTGTAACTCTCGGAGTCGAGGCGGGCGCCTGGATAGCGGTTCCAGTACCAGGTGCCGCCGACGTCCGACGAGGCGTCGACGACGCGGACGCCGTAGCCTTCCTGCCGCAGTCTGTGCAGGGCGTAGAGCCCGGACACACCGGCACCGATCACGACGACGTCAAACTGATCGCGCATGGCGAACCTCCCGTGTTGCGCACTCGTTTCCGCGCGGGCGGCAATCGTCCGCGCCGGTATCGCGAGTCTTCGAAAGTGGTGTAGGCGAGATCCGCCGCTGCGGACCGCGTAGCGCCGAACGCGCTTCCCGTCTCCCCGTCGCGCCCGACTATCGGGGCTCGTCCGCTCCGTGCACTTGACGCGGATCAGCAGGCGGCGCCGGCGGCCGACCGGACGGGGGTCGGCGCGGATTATCCGCGCCGATCGGTCAGGACGCCAGCGATTTGTACGTACATATTGGCGATGGGAGGGGCGAGATGGGCTGAAATCCGGCCATTTTTCCGCACAGCTTTCAGAATCTGGCTTGAAATGTACGGACAGGATGCTATGGTGCCCGCGGCTTCGAAGGGACGCGGCGCGCGGCGGCGGGTGTATCGTCGGCCGGCGTACGACCTGCGAGCCATCCCCGCAGCAAGGAGTTGGAACATGTACAAGAAAGACGCTCCGGTCACGCGCCTGTGCACGAGCGACGTCGACCACATCGTGATCCGCGGCCGCGATCTCTGCAGCGAGCTGATTGGCCACCTGTCCTTCACCGATTTCATCCTCTTCCACTTCTTCGGGCGCGAGCCGACGCCGCTGCAACGCACGGTCGTCGACGCGGTGCTCGTCTGCATCATGGAGCACGGCATGACACCGTCGGCCGTCGTCAGCCGCCTCACCTGGCTCGGCGCGCCGGAGTCGCTGCAGGGTGCGGTGGCGGCCGGCCTGCTCGGCGCCGGCTCGCGCTTCGTCGGCACGGCGGACGAAGCGGCGGCGCTGCTGACGCGCATCGTCGCGCAGCCGCCGGCGGCGCGCGCGGCGGAAGCGCTGGCGATTGCCGAAGAGCACACGCGGGCGCGCAAGTTCCTGCCCGGTTACGGCCATCCGATCCACGTCGACGGCGACCCGCGCGTGCCGCGTCTCGCCGAGATTGCGCGCGGCGCCGGCGCAAAGGGCGAATATCTCGACGCGATGAACCTGCTCGGCGACGCGATCAGGCGCACGTCGGGAAAGAACATCGTCATCAACGTCAACGCCGCGATCGGCGCGGTGCTGCTCGAGGCCGGCATTCCGCCGACGATTGCGCGCGGCTTCAACCTGATCGCGCGCTGCGCCGGACTGGTCGGTCATCTGCTCGAAGAGCAGACCGAGCCGGCCGCGTATCACATCTGGAAGACCGCGGACGCCGCGGTGCCCTACGCCGCGCCATGAACGCGGTGACTCACCGCGAAGAACGCGCGCAGCTCCTGTCGCTGCTCGGCGAGAGTGCGCGCGACTTCTGCAGGCGCGCGCTGCCGCGCAG
>JBFWSI010000533.1:0-3494 GCA_050248455.1 Gammaproteobacteria bacterium
GAGGTCGCGCGGCGGTGAGCGATCCGGCGCTGCTCGTCTTCAGCAGCCTGTTCCCGAGCGAGGCGCGGCCGACCGCGGGCGTGTTCATCCGCGAGCGCATGTTCCGGGTCGCCCGCGAGCTGCCGCGCGCGGTGGTGTCGCCGCAGGCCAGGTTCCCCGGCCAGGGGCTGCTTCGTCGCGCGAATCCCGGCTATCGGCTCGCGGGCGCGCGCTACGAGCGCATGCAGGGCATCGAGGTGTTCCGGCCGCGGGCGCCGTGCCTGCCCGGGATCGGGCGGCAGTGGGATGCGCGCGCGATGGCGCTCGCCGCGCTGCCGCTCGCGCGGCGGCTGCGGCGTGCGGGCCGGCTCGACATCCTCGATGCGCATTTCGCCTACCCGGACGGCTGCGCGGCCGCGCTGCTCGCGCGCTGGCTCGGCGTGCCGTACACGATCACGATGCGCGGCACCGAGCCGCGGCATCTGGCGCAGGCGGCGCTGCGACCGCAGATCCTCGCCGCACTGTCCGGTGCCGCGCGCGTGTTCACGGTGTCGGCCTCGCTGCGTGAAGTCGGCATCGCCGCCGGCATCGATCCCGTGCGCTTCACGGTCGTCGGCAACGGCGTCGACGCGAGCGTGTTCCGGCCGCTGCCGCGCGCGGACGCGCGCGCGGCGCTGGGCCTGCCGGCCGACGCGAAGGTGCTGATCACGGTCGGTGCGCTGGTCGAGCGCAAGGGCTTCCACCGCGTGATCGCGCTGCTGCCGCGGCTGCGCGAACGCCATCCCGGCCTGGTCTATCTGATCGTCGGCGGCGGCAGCCCCGAAGGCGACTGGACGGCGCGCCTGCAGCGGCAGGTCGCGACGCTCGGTGTCGGCGACTGCGTGCGCTTCCTCGGTCCCCGCGCGCCCGCCGATCTGTGCGTGCCGCTGTCGGCGGCGGACGTGTTCACCTTGCCGTCCAGCAACGAGGGCTGGGCGAACGTGATCCTCGAGGCGATGGCCTGCGGGCTGCCCGTCGTCGCCAGCGACGTCGGCGGCAATGCGGAAGTCGTCGCCGACGGGACGCTCGGCGAGATCCATGCTTTCGGCGACGAGGAAGCCCTGTATGCCTGTCTCGCTCGCGCGCTGGGCCGGACCTGGGCGCGCGACGACATCATCGCGTATGCCCGGCGCAACAGCTGGGACGCGCGCGTGACGCAGCTGCTCGCGGCCTTCCGCGCGATCGCGGCCGGGCAGGGCACCGCGGCGACCCCGGCCTGCGACAAGGTTTCACCGTCGGGTTCGCCGCCGTGATGCCCGCCGCGCATTACAATGCGAGCCCGCCGCGCGTGGACGCGGCTCGTGCGTCGGCCGCACAGCGGCGCGCACGCCTTTTCCGAGGGAACCGGCCATGCGCGACATCCTCATCACGCTGATCGTCTTCGGCTCGCTGCCGTTGATCCTGCGCCGGCCCTTCGTCGGCGTGATCATGTGGACCTGGCTCGGCCTGATGAACCCGCATCGCATGGCCTGGGGCTTCTCGCTGAACTTCCCCTTCGCCTTCATCGTGTTCCTGGTCACCGTGCTGGCCTACATGATGTCGCGCGAGCCCAAGCGCATTCCGCTGAGTCGAGAGATCGTGCTGCTCGCGCTGTTCCTGGCCTGGATGCTGCTGTCGACGACCAATGCGATGTTCCAGGTGCCCGCCTGGGAGCAGTGGGACAAGGTCTGGCGCGTGCAGCTCGGCGTGCTGCTGACCCTGATGCTGACGACGTCGATGTCGCGCATCCACGCGCTGGTGTGGACGATCGGCGTGTCGCTGGGCTTCTACGGCATCAAGGGCGGGCTGTGGTCGATCATGACCGGCGGCACCAACCGCGTGTACGGCCCCAACGGCACCTTCATCGGCGGCAACAACGAAATCGGCCTCGCATTGGTGATGACCGCTCCGCTGCTGTGGTATCTCGCGGTCGAGACCAGCAACCGCAAGCTGAAGCTCTGCCTCTACGGCGCCACGGGCCTGACCCTGATCGCAATCGTCGGCACGCACTCGCGCGGTGCGTTCCTCGGCATCGCCGTGATGGGCCTGATGATGTTCATGAAGGCCAAGCGCAAGCTCCTGCCGCTGCTGATGGGGCTGGCGTTCGCCGCCGCGCTGCCACACGTCGCGCCCCAGGAATGGTTCGATCGCATGCACACGATCGAGACCTACGAAGAGGACAAGTCGGCGACCAACCGCATCAAGGCCTGGGGCAAGTCGATCGACATCGCCAACCAGCGCGTCACCGGCGGCGGCTACGAGTTCATCCGCATCACCAACGGCGTCGACTGCCACAGCATCTATTTCGAGATCCTGAGCGAGCACGGCTGGCCCGGTCTGGTGATGTTCCTCGGCCTCGGCGCTCTGACCTTCTTCAAGTGCGGCCGCGTGCGCAAGCTGACGCGCAAGCGACCCGAGATGAGCCGCGCCTACAACCTCGCCTCGATGCTGCAGGTGAGCCTGGCCGGCTACGCGACATCGGGCGCCTTCCTCGGGCTCGCGTACTTCGATTTCTTCTACGTGCTGGTGGTCGTCACCGTGGTGCTGTACGCGGTGGTCCGCGACGAGATCGCCGCGGCCCCGGCGCCGGCCGCGAGCGCGCCGCCGGGGCCTGCGCTGGCACCGCCGGCGCTGCACTCCGGCTATGCGCGCTGATCCGGCATGAGCGAGCTGCTGGAGAAGATCGGCAAGACCGTCGCCTGGCACGGCAGGCGGGCGCAGCGGGGCCTGCGCGCGGCGCAGTGGTCGCTGAAACCGGCGCGGGCCGATCGGCCCGTGATCGTCGTCGGCTGTTCGCGCGCGGGCACGACGCTGGTCTACAAGACGCTGTCGGAGTCGCCCGAGCTCGGCAGCCTGCAGCGCGAGACCCATGATTTCTGGACGGCGCTGCATCCGCTGGCGCGCAAGCACTGGGACACCCACGGGCTCACGGCGACGGACGCCGGCGCGGCCGATCGCGAATTCGTCACGCGCTATTTCTACGCCTGGACCGGCCGCCACCGCTGGGTCGACAAGAACAACCAGAACGGCCTGTGCGTCGACTATCTCCGCACGCTGTTCCCCGACGCGTACTTCGTCTACGTCAAGCGCAGCCCGGGCGACAACCTGAATTCCCTGATCGAGGGCTGGGGCAAGCCCGAGGAGTTCGCGACCTGGTCGGAGGAGGTGCCGGCGGTGGTCGACATCGACGGCCGTTACAAGCGCTGGTGCTTCTTTCTCGCCGAGGGCTGGCGCGACTACCTGACGCGGCCGATCGAGGACGTCTGCGCGTTCCAGTATCGCGCGATCAACGCGGCGATTCTCGACGCGAAGTCCCGCGTGCCGGCCGCGCAGTGGGTCGAGGTGTTCTACGAGGATTTCCTGCGCGATCCCGTGCGCATGTTCCGCGGCGTGTTCGACGCCTGCGACCTGCGCTTCGACGCGACGCTCGAGCGCCACTGCGCGGGCGTGCTCGGCAGACCCTACAACGCGTTCTCGGAGATCAGGCTCGACAAGTG
>JBFWSI010000534.1:0-3494 GCA_050248455.1 Gammaproteobacteria bacterium
AGACCAGATCGTCGACGAACTTGTGGCTCCAGCCGTGCGTCGGCGGCAGCGCGCCGACGTCGACCAGCTGGCGCAGGCGCGAACCCTGCACGCGATTGACGACGCCGAGATCGACGAAGAAATAGATGTGGACGGGGGCGAGATCGAGCGCGATGTCGGCGACGGGCGTCTTCAGCTTGTCGAGCTGTTCCTGCGGCAGCTTGTCGCGCTCGATGACGACGGCCTTCAGCCAGTGCGCGTTGACGGCACAGGACGCGAGCAGCGCCGCTTCGAGCATCATCTGGATCTTCTCGCGTGGCACGGGTTTGTCGGGATCGAAATAGCGGATGGTGCGGCGGCGGCCGATGACTTCTTTGAATTCCATGGACGGTTCCTCCGGCTTGAGGTGTGGGCCCGAACTTGAAGCGTGTGCCGACGCATCGGCCCGGACAGCATAATCGACCTGCCCGGCACCACGCGCATGACTTCGATCAAGCGCCGTCGACTGCGTGGTACCGCGGCGCAATCTCTCACCTGTCGCCGTGACGCAGCCGCGTGATGTTCGCCGCGTGGAACGCGTCTGCGCCGGCATCGGCGACAGCACCGCGCCTGCGCAACGAACGGCCGCATCGCCTGCGCGGCCTCGCGCAGCTGCGGCGCGGCTTGGTCTCCGGGCATGCCGAACATGCCTTCGACCCGGCTGCGGATGCGGGCGCCGAGGCCGAGCGCGAGACGCCCGTCGCCCCTGCGATCGAGGTCGAGGGCGGTCATCGCGGCTGCGAACGGGCTGCGCGTGAAGGCGATGGCAATGCGGCCGGCGGGCCGCGGGCCTGCGCGGCGAGGCACCTGCCAGTCCCGCGTTCTCCTGCCGGCGCGCGAGCGCGGCGCCTCTTCTTCGCTGCACCGCACACACGAGCGGCCCGTTCGCACCTCTTCCGGGCCCCGGGATCGATCCCTAGAATGCACGCGGAACACGCAGTCCAGTCTCCGGCCATTCAGCATCCGCGCTGACGCGCTCCTCCAGCCCCGGCTGCCGCCGGGCACCTGATGAAGCGGATCCGAACTGCATCACGACAATCCGCGCTGGACGGCGTCCCTCGCCGTCAGGTCACGTGCCGGTCCCGCGACCGTCCACGCGCCGCGCCGCGCGCTTTCCAGATCAGGGGAATGAGGTCAAATGAGGTTCAAGCTAGCCAAGTGGATCATGGACCACCGCGCCGCGGTGGGCATCGCGTTCATCGTCGTCACGCTGGCCTTCGCGGCGGGCATTCCGAAGGTCGAGATCCGCACCATCTTCAAGGACCTGCTGCCGACCGACGATCCTTTCGTGCAGGTCTATTTCGATCATCCGAACTTCGGCAATCCGCTGATGATGTCGATCATGATCAAGCGGAAGAACGGCGACATCTACACGCCCGAGACGCTGAACAAGGTGTGGCAGATGACGCGTGACGTCGACCTGACCCCGGCGGTCGACCACGACGCCGTGATCTCGATCTCGACGGAGAAACTGCGCTACGCCGAAGCGACGCCGGACGGCGTCGACCTGCGGGCGCTGATGGACGACAAGGCACCGCAGACCGCGGAAGAGGTGAACGATTTCCGCCGACGCGTCGCGATGTCGCCGAACGCGCGCACCTTCTACGTGTCGCCCGACGAGACGGCGACGCTGATCACCGTCGGCTTTCACCACAACATCGACTACGGCGAGGCCTTCGAATACGTCAACGGCCTCGTCGAGCAGGCGCGCGACGCCGATCACGACGTCTACCTCGCCGGCCAGCCGGTGCTGACGGGCTGGGTCTACAAGCTGCAGAAGCAGACCTACTCGATCTTCGCCGTGACCTGCGGCGCGCTGATCGTCGCCCTCGTGCTGTACATGCGCAACGTCGCCGGCGTGGTGACGCCGATCGTCTGCGCCGCGGTCGCGGCGATCTGGGGCTTCGGCTTCATCGGCTGGCTGGAGCGGCCCGTCGAGCCGCTGCTGATGATCGTGCCGCTGCTGCTGGTCGCACGCTCGTTCTCGCACTGCGTGCAGTACACCGAGCGCTATTACGAAGTCCTGATGCACCTGAAGGATCGCCGCAAGGCGGCCGAAGTGACGATGGCGATCATGATGGCGCCCTCCATCCTCGGCATCATGACCGACGTCTTCGGCATCATCTTCATCGCCGTCGCGCCGATCGTGACGATGGTCAACCACTCGATCTTCTGCGGCGCCTGGGCGCTGTGGATCATCCCGACCGGCGTGTTCCTGATCTCGGTGCTGCTGTCCTACCTGCCGGCACCGAGCAACATCGAGCAAATCGTCGGCGGCGAGAGCAAGGAATCGGGCGTCCACCTGCTGGAGGAGAAGGCGCTCGCCGGCATCGCGCGGATCACCGTCGGCAAGCCCGCGATCGTCACCGGCATCGTCACGTTGATCATCGGCGTCGGCGCGATCTACATCAACTCGCTGATCAAGATCGGCAACCCGGTCGAGGGCAGCGGGCTGCTGTGGTACGACTCGGAGTTCAACACGGCGGTGCGCGCGATCAATGCGCACTTCCCCGGCATGAACACGCTCGAAATCGTGTTCGAGTCGAAGCTCGAGGGCAACGAGCGGCGCGCGACCTGGACGCCCGAGTACGTGCGCGTCGCGCAGACGATCCAGTCGGTCCTGGAGTCCGACCCCGAGATGCCGCCGCGCGCGACGCTGTCCTTCGCCGACTACATGTCCGAGGTGTATCGGCTGTTCTCCGGCGGCAATCCGAAGTGGCAGATCCTCGATCCGACCGACCAGGCCGTCAGCACCGCGGGCTTCGCGGCGACGCTCGGCACCAACCCGGTCAACTTCGCGCACATCTCGGACCTGCAGTTCCAGAACTCCACGGTGTCGCTGTGGTTCAAGGACAACAAGCAGGAAACCGTCGATGCCGCGCTCGCGAGCGCGCGCCGCGCCGTGAAGCTCGTCGGCGAAGAGCACGAGGATTTTCGCGTGCGGCTCGGCTCCGGCGTGATTGCGCTGCAGGAGGCGATGAACAGCGTCGTCGAGCGCTATCACTGGTTCATCCTCGGCCTCGTCAACGTCGCGGTGCTCGTGATCGCGGCGCTGGCCTACAAGTCGGTCGTCGCCGGCGTCCTGCTGCTGATCCCGGTGAACCTGTCGAACTTCATGCTCGGCGCCACGATGCACCTGCTCGGCATCGGCATGGACATCAACGCGACGATCGTGGCGGTGATGGGCGTCGGCGTCGGCATCGACTACGGCATCTACCTGCTGTCGCGCATCTGCGAGGAGTACACCGCCCAGAACCACGATCTCGAGAAGGCGATCTACGCCTCGCTGACGACCACCGGCAAGGCGATCATGTTCACCGCGACGATCATGCTCGTCGGCATCGTGCCGTGGTACTTCCTGTCGGATCTGAAGTTCATGGCCGACATGGGCATGCTGCTCGTCGCGATCATGCTCATCAACATGGTGCTGTCGCTGGTCGTGCTGCCGCTGCTCGTGTGGTTCGTGAAGCCGAAGT
>JBFWSI010000535.1:0-3479 GCA_050248455.1 Gammaproteobacteria bacterium
TAGCGTGTCAGCAGGTGGGTGATCTGGAGTCGTGCGGCAAGGCTCCGCGCGACTTCCGGGGGCTGGACGGCGAGCGGCGGCCGGGGCCGGCGGCCAGCGGCGTCACCCACGGGGGCCCCATTGGCGGAGGCGCGCATCGAACGACACCACGTACCAGAGCAATCCGCCGCTCAGCACGAACAGCATGCCGGATGCGATGGCCGTCGGCACGAGGACGACGAACTGCCGCGCAAACAGCGCGTCGAGCGCCGCGGCGACGAGCCACAGCTGGATCACCACGAGCAAGGCGATGAGGACCAGCACGGCGGAGAAGAGAATCGAGCCCTGCTGCCGTGTCTCCACGCTACACCTCGATGCCCGTCGCCACGAGATCGGCGCCGCGCCGCTCGATCACGATGCGCGGCAGTCGCCGCGTCGGCGGCCCTGCGAGCGGGAGCCCGTCGCGCGCGGAAAACGCTCCCTTGTGGCAGGGGCAGGCCAGCTCGTCGTCGCCGGGGCGGTGGACGACCGCGCATGACAGGTGGGTGCAGACCTGCGAGAACGCGTCGATCCGTCCGGCCGCGTCGCGCACCAGAATGCAGGGATCATCGCCGGTCGGGTAGCGGAACAACAACGAGCCTCCTGGCGCGACCTCGTCGGCAGCAGCAATCCGCCTGACAGGCAGGGCGGGCGCGCGGGCCGTCAAGCCGATGAACGCGATCAGGGCGTTGACGCCCGCCAGGAGGCCCGAACCGAGCGTGAGAAACTTCGCCAGTTCCCGCCGCGTCATGTAGTGGTCTTCGTCCCACCGGACGGGGAAGTCCTCACGCCAGCGCGCGCGGTCGTCAGCCATTACCGGGCCTCCAGCAGTGCCGCGACATCGTACGGATCGGCCGGCGGCTGCGATCGTCTGAGCGAGCTGAGGGGGATCACCGACACGTTCACGCGCGTCACCTCCGTGGGCACGAGGACGAAGACCTTCGTGCGAACGTGCTGGCCGCCGAACTGCCAGTCGTTGACCGCCCGTCCCTGTCGCGTCCGCATGATCTCCTCGATCGTCGTGAATGCCAGCGCGCCCGAGGGACACACGGTTGCGCACATCGGACGCCGGCCGGTGCTCGTGCGGTCGTAGCACATGTCGCACTTCATCATCTGATCGGCCTCGCCGTCGTACTTGGGGACGCCGAACGGGCACGCGAGCACGCAGTTCGAGCAGCCGATGCAGCGCGGCTTGAGCGAGCTCTGGACGACGCCCTCGGCGGTCTGCTTGATGGCGTCGGCGGGACAGACCTGCGCGCAGATCGGGTCTTCGCAGTGCATGCACACCTGCGGCGCCGTCTGCACGCTGTCGCGCCGCTCGATCGTTTCGAGGTGGATGAGCGATCGCCCGCGGTGAGTGTCGCACTCCTCGCACGCCTGCACACAGGCCTGGCACCCGATGCAGCGCGAGTAGTCGATGAAGAACGCGAGCTCGCTCACCGGGCGCCTCCGGCTTCCGGCTCGAGCGCCGCGATCTCGCCGGCCGGCTCGGGCGCCCTGGACACGCGAACGGCGCAGATCTTGAACTCGGGGATCCTGGAGATCGGGTCGATCGCGCGGATCGTGCAGTTGTTCGCTGACCGATCGAGCGGCCAGTGATAGGGAACGAACACGGTGTCCGGCCGGATGGTCTTCACCACCTGCGCGCGCACGACAACGGCGCCGCGGCGGCTCTCGACGCGGACGAAGTCGCCGTCGGTGATGCCGAGCGAACCGGCCAGGCGCGGATGGATCTCGCAGCGCGGCTGAGGATACTGATCGACGAGCGCCCCGATGCGGCGCGTCTGCGTGCCAGACAGATACTGCGACACCACGCGGCCCGTCGTCAGCACGACGGGATAGTCCGCGTCGGGCTCCTCGGCCGCCGGCCGCCAGTCGGCGGGCTGAAAATGCGCCTTGCCGTCGGGATGGCCGAACTGCCAGCCTTCGTACAGGCGCGGCGTGCCGGGATGATCGACCGACGGGCACGGCCAGAACACGCCCATTTCGCGATCGATGCGCTCCCACGTGATGCCGGCGTAATCGGCGACGCCGCCTTTCGAGGCGATGCGCAGCTCTTCGAAGATGTCGCGCGTCGACTCGTAGGCAAACTTGTCGCCGGCGCCGAGCCGCCGCGCCAGGTCGCAGACGATCCGCCAGTCCTGACGCGCACGCTCCGGTGGCCGGACGACCTGGCGGTGATGGATCACGCGTCCCTCGACGTTGGTGGTGGTGCCTTCGTCCTCCTCCATGAGCGAGCCGGGAAGGACGATGTCGGCGTAGCGTGCCGTCTCCGACATGAAGAAGTCGATGACGGTGAAGAACTCGAGGCGGCTGAGGGCTTCCCGGATGAAGTCGCCGTCGGGCAGCGACACGGCCGGATTGAAGCAGAGGAGCAGCAGGCCCTTGATCCGACCGTCGTGAATCGCTTCGAGCAGCGGCACCGCCGACAATCCCGTATGAGGGATCGTGGATTCTTCGACTCCCCATACGCCGGCGATGTATTCGCGATGCGCGGGGTTCTCGATGTCGCGCGCACCTGGCAGCTGATCGCACTTCTGTCCCTGTTCGCGCGCGCCCTGGCCGTTGCCCTGGCCGGTGATCATCGCGTAGCCGCAGCCCTCGCGCCCGATACGGCCTGTAGCCACGACCAGGTTGATGGCGGCCATGCAGTTCTCGACGCCCTTCGAGTGGTGCTCGATGCCGCGGGCATGCAGCAGGAAGCTGGTCTCGGCCGGCCCCCACAGTTCGGCCGCGCGCACGATCATCGACGCGGGCACGCTCGCGATCGACGCCGCGTACTCCGGCGTGTAGCGTTCGACGATCGCCTCCACGGCGTCCCAGCCGGTGGTGTGCGCGGCGATGAACTCGCGATTGATCCAGCCGCGCTGCACCATGACGTGGAGCATGCCGTAGAAGACGCCGATGTCGCCGCCCGAGCGCACGGGAATGAAGAGATCGACGGTGCGGGCGATCGGCGTCATGCGCGGATCGAGCACGATGAGCTTCGCGCCGTTCTCGCGCGCCTGCCAGAGATAGTCGGTCGTGATCGGGGCGCACTCCGCGATGTTCGCGCCCGCGACGAGGATCACCTGCGCCTTCGGGATGTCGCTCCAGGGATTGGCGCTGCGATCGATGCCAAGGATCTTCTTCGACGCGGCCGCCGCCGACACCATGCAGAGCCGCCCGTTGTAGTCGATGTTGGCAGTCCGCACGGCCACCCGCGCGAACTTGCCCATCAGGTACGCCTTCTCGTTGGTCAGCGACGCGCCGGTCAGCACGGCGAAGGCATCCGGCCCGTACGCCGCCTGGATGCGCTGGATCTCGCGCGCGGTGCGATCGAGCGCGGCGTCCCACTCGATGGGTTGGAAGCCGCGCGCCTCGTCGCGCGCGAGCGGGGTCAGCAGCCGATCCGGATGCTCGTCCTGCATGTAGCGCTTCACGCCCTTGGGGCAGAGTTTCCCCTTGTTGAAAGGGAATTC
>JBFWSI010000536.1:0-3477 GCA_050248455.1 Gammaproteobacteria bacterium
TTCCAGGCGGCGGCAGCCTAGGAGCTGCCCCTCGGCGACTCGGACGTAATACGGCTCGCGACGGGGTGCGAGTCGGGCTCGGCCGGCTGTGGTCCTGATGTTCGCGCTCGCCATGCTGACGCCTCCGAATTCTGTACGGCACTCGTACGGCACTTTTGTCGGGAGACCCCCCAAAACAGCCGCAAACGGAAGAATACAGAATTTCGGCCAAAAATCAGTAGTGGCGAGAACTTAGGGCGACGAAGGCGGACAAGCGGAAACGATAAAATGCCCCTTTCACGGCGGTAACCGGGGTTCGAATCCCCGTGGGGACGCCATTCACGAAGAAACCGGCGCAAGCCGGTTTTTTTGTGAGTGGCGTCCCGTAGCGGCGAGCGAACGCTTCGGCGTTCGTGCATCCATCCCCGTGGAGACTCGTTGGTAGAGCCGGCGCAATCTGGTTTTTGAGTGGTGCGGCGTGCCCACGGGGATTCGAACCCCGGTGCAGTACAGTCGGACGCATACGGCGCGCTATCCGATGGTGGGCTTACGCGGGTTCGAGCTCGAACCGAGCAGGGCAGTTGATCCAACTCATGCGGTTTCGTTTTGCCGGCTGACGCCAACGAGGCATGTCAGTACCCTCCTTGCGTTTCCCGAGTATGAAGAAACGCCCATGCACAAGAAGCCGACGCTCGCGGCGACGATGACGCCGTTTCCCTATGCCGTCGATGTCGAGGCGCCGGTCGCCGACGCCGAGACCTTGATGAAACAGCACGACATCCACCATCTGCCGGTGACGCGCGAGGGGCAGATCGCGGGCATCGTCAGCGCGCGTGATGTCGCCGATCGCGACACCCGCGGCTGGCTGGTGCGCGACGTCTTCCAGCCGGAGCCTTACGTCGTCGACCTCGCGACGCCGCTCGAGGAAGTGCTCGGCACGATGATCGCGAAGCGCATCGGCTCCGCGATCGTCACGCGGCACGATCGCCTGGCGGGGATCTTCACGCACGTCGACGTCTGTCGCAGTTACCTGAGCCTGCTGCGCGAGGTCTTTCCGGCGCCGCCCGCCGACGTCGTCGCCTAGGGAAACGCTGCCAAGGCAGAGCTTCCCTGCGAGCGCGCGCTCGCGAGCCCAGGTTCCCCGCGGCCGGAACGCTGGCCGGTCGCATCGCGGCTGCGTAGGCTGCGCGACATGGATCTGACGGTGGCCCTGACTGCTCCGTTGCTGCGCCATCTCGGCATGGGCGTGGCGATGCTCGCCGTCGCGCTCGCGCTGTGGCGTGCGCCGTGGTGGTGGCTGCGGCAGCCGGGTTCGGTGCACGTGCTCGGCGGCGCCACGGTGATCCTGCTCGTGCTGTGGCAGCTGCGCGCCGGGATAGGCGAGGGACCGTGGCTGCATCTGCTGGGCGCGACGGTGCTGACCTTGATGTTCAGCTGGCAGTTCGCGCTGCTCGCGATTACCTCGTTGCTCGCCGCAAGCCTGTTGCGCGGGCACGGCGATCTCGCGAGCTGGGGCCTCAATCTGTGCGTGATGGGCGTACTGCCCGTCGCGCTCAGCTATCGTCTCGCCCGTCTCGTCGAGCGCGGGCTCGCGCCCAATTTCTTCATCTACGTCTTCGTCAGCGCCTTCCTCGGTGCCGCGGTGGTCGTCGCCTGCGTCGCCGGTGCGGGCGCACTCGTCGCGATCGCGAGCGGCGTCGCCCGCGAGCACGTGCTCGGCAACTACCTGCCGAGCAGCGTGCTGATCGTGTTCCCCGAAGCCTTCGCGACCGGCGGCTGCATGACGCTCGCCGTCGTCTACCGGCCGCAGTGGGTGGTGTCCTTCGACGATCGGCGCTACCTGGACGGGCGCTGAAGATCCCGGGTTCCGCTACGCTGCACCCGGGCTACGAGCGGCGTTGATGCATTGCCCGCCGGCCACCGCGCAGAGACAATCCGGCCGATGAAAGACCTCCAGCAGATGACAGGCCTCGAGTACTTCGAGGCGATGGTGCGCGGCGAGATCCCGCATGCCGCGATCGCGGCCCTCATTCCGATGCGCTTCATCGCCGCCGAGCACGGCTACATCCGGCTCGTCGCGCATGCCGACGCCCGGCACACCAATCCCTACGGTCCCGTGCACGGCGGCTTCGCGGCGACGGTGCTCGATTCGGCGGGCGCCTGCGCGGTGCAAGCGGCCCTCGCAGCCGGTGTGGGCTCGACGACGATCGACCTGCACGTGAAGTACCTGAGGCCCGTGCCCCAGGACACGCCGATGATCGGCGAGGCGCGCGTGACCAACCTCTCGCGCCGGCTCGGGCTCGCCGATGCGACGCTGAAGGACGAGGCAGGCAAGCTCTACGCGACGGCCTGCGTCACCTGCATGATCCTGCGGGACTGAGCGCGTGGACGCCGATTTCTGGCTCGAGCGCTGGCGCCGCGGCGAGACGGGCTTCCACCTGCCCACCGTCAACCCGCATCTCGTACGGCACTGGCCGGGCCTCGGCCTCGCGCCCGGCGCGCGCGTGCTGGTGCCGCTCGCGGGCAAGAGCGTCGATCTCGCGTGGCTGCGTGAGCAAGGCTGCGAAGTCGTCGCGATCGAGCTGAGCCCGCTCGCAGCCGAGGCCTGCTTCGCCGCGCTCGGGGTGGAGCCGCGGCGGCGGCGCCTGGGCGCGTTCGACGAATGGGCGATGCCGGGACTGCGCTTCCTGATCGGCGACTTCTTCGCCGCGACGCGCGAGCAGGTCGGTCCGATCGATGCCTTCTACGATCGCGCGGCACTGGTCGCCCTGCCGCCCGCCGCGCGCGCGGCCTACGTCGTGCAGCTGCTGGAGCTCGCGCGCGACACCGCCCGCGGACTGCTCGTCGGCTTCGAGTACCCGCAGGGCGAGCTCGCGGGTCCGCCGTTTGCCGTCGAAGAACCGGAAGTGCGCGCGCTGTTCGAACCGCAGTGCGACGTGCGCGTGCTCGAGCATCTCGACATCCTCGACGCCGAGCCGCGCTTCAAGGCGCGCGGCGTGACGCGATTGCACGAGCGCGTGTACCTCATTGCGCGCCGCGGGCCGCCACCGGTTCTTGCCCGAGGTCAGCATTCCGGCCGCGCGCCCGGTTAAGCTTGAACGACGAGGGCGGCCTTGCCTGCCCGGAGATCATGCGATGCGACGTATCACCGCCAGGATCCCGATCGCCGTGGCCGCGGCCGTCGGCCTCACCGTGGCGAACGCGGCCCCCGCCGCCGCCGCCGACCCGCTCGCGGCCGCGCGCCAGCGCTTCCTGCTCGACTGCGCGACCTGTCACGGGATCGATGGGACCGGCAACGGCCCCGTTGCCGGCGTGCTGAAGATCGTGCCGCCTGATCTGACGCGCATCGCGAGCCGTCACAACGGCGTGTTCTCGTATGCGGACGTCTACGCGACGATCGACGGCCGCATGCCGCTCGCGCACGGCACGCGTGAAATGCCGATCTGGGGCAATCGCTACAAGCAGATGCTGCCGGCCTACGGCGAGAAGCGCGCGCAC
>JBFWSI010000537.1:0-3473 GCA_050248455.1 Gammaproteobacteria bacterium
GGCGGTTCGATAGCGTATGTCCGTGTAGCAACCTCCCACGTCATGCCCGCGCCAGCGGGCATCCACGCACTCCCCCGGCGTCCAGCGCAAAAAAAGAAGGAACGCCCGACGGAGACCGCCTCGTCAGGCGTGGATGCCCGCTGGCGCGGGAATGACGGTAATCGACACGCACTGGAGCGCATTTACGCTCAGCTACATAGATGAATCAGCCTGTCGGCGCAGGAAGGATTCCAGGCCCGCACGCTGCACCCCCGGGCTACGAAAGCGCCGCGGCTCAAGGCTTCGTCAAGGTGAGCGGGATGCGCTCGTGCTCCCAGAAATCGACGGTGTAGGTCCCGGGCGAGATCGGCATCGGCTCTGCGAGCGGGCCCGTCACCAGCAGCTGTCCCGGCACGATCGCGAGCTTGCGTCGCACCAGATCGTTGATGATCCACTGCAGCGCATAGGCCTGGCTGCCCAGCACGTTCGTCGCCTTCGCGCGATCGATCACGTTGTCATCGTGCAGCACCTCGATGAACTGCGCGTCGACGATCGTCGGCTCGGGGCGCGCAAACGGTTTGCCGACGACGAGGTGCGTATGCGCGCCGTTGGCCGCGACGAGATCCGGCGCACGCACGGCCGCGCGATTCTCGAAGCGCTGATCGAGCACCATCACGACCGGCACCGCCTTGTCGATCAGCGCGGGCAGGGTGGCGGCATCGGTGACGGGCTTGTCGATGCGCTGCTTGACGATGAAACCGATTGCGGGGGACAGGCTGTGCTCGCCGGGTCCGGCTGGCCCGACCTCGGCGCCGGGCGCGAGCAGATCGCGCTTCAGGATGGCGCTCGTCACCGCGCTGTCGCCGTGCATCTTGACGCGCGCGAGCGGCGTGGTGAGCTCGGCCTTGAAGCCGACGACGGGCGACTGCGCGCTCAGCTCGCGCACGATCAGGCGTTGCACCTCGTAGGCATCGGGCAGGCTCAGGCTCGCACCGTAGGCGGACAGCGCCGGCAAGGGCTGCTTCGCCTTCATCTGCAGGAGCAGCACGTCGGCCCAGTTCTCGACCGTGCTCCAGCCCCAGGCACTGGCCGTCGCGAGCACGAAGCCGAGACAGGGGAGCAGGATCAGCCAGCGTGGCAGCAGTCGTCGCGTGCGCGTCATGTTCCGCGGCGACACGCTGCCGGCCTCTCCTGCTGCCGCCACGGCGCGCCCGACCGCCTTTCCGAATACCTGTGGTCCTTCGTATGGGCCCCGGTCCTCCGGGCCGCTCCGCGCGTGACGCGACGGTCATGCGCACCGACCTTGACGCTGACCGGGTCGGCTCGTGTAATGGCAGCGCGCGCGGATTCTACTGAAGTTCGGACACCGCGCGCAGTAGCGCCGCCGGCCCCCGGAGATTTCTCGTCGATGCCAGCACCCCACGCCCCGCGCCGACCGCGGGCCTTCGCATGAGCGGCAGCGGGACGCCGCTCGCGCGCGAGCTCGCCGCATTCGCCGCCGGGCTGGACGCCGCGTCGCTGCCGATCGAGGTGCTCGAGCGCGCGAAGCTGAACATCCTCGATGCCGTCGGCATCGGTCTCGCGGCCAGCACCTACGACTTCGCCGACACGACGGCGCGCGGGCTGGCCGCGATCGGCGAGCCCGGCGACAGCCCGCTGCTCGGGCGCGCCGAACGCCTGAACCTGCGCGACGCGATGCTGCTGAACGGCGTGCTCGTGCACGGGCTCGACTTCGACGACACCCACGGCGACAGCGTCTGCCACTGCTCGGCGAGCGCGCTGCCGCTGGTCCTCGGCGTCGGCCATGCGCGCGGGACGACGGGGCGCGCAGCCCTCGCCGCCTTCGTACTGGCCCTCGAGCTCGACGCGCGCATCGGTCGCGTCGCGCGCGGCACGCTGCAGAAACGCGGCTGGCATCCGACCGGCGTCGTCGGCGCCTTCGGCTGCGCAGCGGCGGCCGGCCGCCTGCTCGGCGCCGATGCCGCGCAGATCGCCCACGCCCTCGGCATCACGCTCAGCATGGCGAGCGGCAACCTCGAATTCCTCGCCGACGGCGCCTGGACCAAGCGCCTGCACCCGGGCTGGGCGGCGGTGTCGGGCCACACCGCGGCGAGCCTCGCGCGCGCCGGCTTCATCGGCCCGAGCCTGCCCTTCGAAGGCCGCTTCGGGCTCTACCGCATGCTGCTCGGCGACGACGTCGTGATCGACCGCGACGACATCCTCGCCGATCTCGGCGCGCGCTGGGCCGTCTTCGACAACGGCTTCAAACCTTTTCCGGCCTGCCATTTCGTGCATGCATTCATCGACTGCGCGCTCGCACTGCGCGCGAACTCCGGTGTCGACGCCGCCGAGATCGAGCAGATCGACGCGCTGATCCATCCCGACGAAATCGCGATCGTCTGCGAACCGCAGGACGCCAAGCGCAGCCCGCGCAACGCCTACGACGCGCAGTTCAGCCTCTACTACGCCGTCGCCGCCGCGCTCGCGCGCGGCCGCTTCGGGCTCGCCGAGCTGGACGCGACCGCGCTGCGCGATCCCGCGATCCACGCCCTCGCCGCACGCGTGCGCTACCGGCCCGATTCGAGCTCGGCCTATCCGCAGAGCTACAGCGGCGCGCTCGAGCTCCGGCTGCGCGACGGACGTCGCCTCGCACATCGCGAGCAGGTGAACCGCGGCACCGCCGGCAACCCGCTCGCGCCGGCCGACGTCGTCGCGAAGTATCGCGACAACGCGACGCGGGCGGTGTCCGACGTTCGCGCGACGCGGCTGTACGACGCCGTGATGGCGCTCGAGCGCGCGCCCGATCTGCATGCATTCGCCGCGCTGATCCGCCAGGAGGAAGGACGCCGATGAACACGCCCAATCCCTATGCCCGGCCCCCATCCGAGCCCGCGTCGCCGCAGGCAAGCGTCGCCGGTGCCGGCGACTTCGCGATCGGCGAGATTCTCGCCGAGGCCTGGCGCCTGTCGGACGGCTGCAAGGCGTCCTTTCTCGCGCTCTACGCCGTGCTGTTCGGCGTACTGTGGCTCACGCAGGCGATCCTCGTGAGCGTGCTGGGCTTCGACGCGCTGATGGGCGCGACGCCGCTCGCGGGGCTGCTGGTGCAGCTGCTGCTCGCCGCCGCGATCTATCCCTTCCTCGCCGGCGTGATCGTGCTCGCGCTGCGGCGGGTCGACGGCCTGCCGGTCAAGGCCGGCGACGCCTGGACGCACGGCGTGCGCCTCGGCGAAGCGGTCCTGCTCGGCGTGCTGTTGACGCTCGCGACCACCGTCGGCTTCGCGCTGCTGCTCCTGCCCGGCCTCTATCTGTCGGTCGCGCTGATGTTCGCGCTGCCGCTGGTCGTCGATCGCAGGCTCGGCGCGATCGCGGCGATGAAAAGCTCGCTCGCCGCGGTCCATCCGCGCTGGTTTCGCGGCGCGGCGCTGCTGCTCGTGCTCGGCCTCCTGCTCGCGCTCGGCGGTCTCGAGATCGTCGGGCTGATCTGGGTGCTGCCG
>JBFWSI010000538.1:0-3473 GCA_050248455.1 Gammaproteobacteria bacterium
CCACCCGACCGAGCCGCGCGTCGTCGCGGTGCTCGACTGGGAGCTGTCGACGATCGGCCATCCGCTCGGCGACTTCACCTATCACCTGCTGCCCTGGCTGCTGCCGCAGATGGGCGAGCGCGTCAGCAGCCTCGGCGGACTGGACCTGAAGGCGCTGGGCATCCCGACCGAAGAGGAGTACATCGCGCGCTACTGCGAGCTCGTCGGCCGTCCGAGCATTCCCGGCATCGACTACTATCGCGCGTACACGCTGTGGCGTCTCGGTGCGATCTACCAGGGCATCATCAAGCGCGTCGAAGAAGGCACGGCAGCGAACGAGCACGCCGAGACCAACCCCGATCTGGTGAAGAACATCGCCCAGATCGCGTGGCACTATGCCCGCAAGCACGGCGCGCCGGCCTGAGGCGTGCGTCCGGAGATCCCCATGCTGAACATCGACAGTCTGCGCTTCCCGCGCTACGCACTGCCGGCTGCGCTGGAGCCGCTGCGCCGCGAGGTCAGGGTTTTCCTCGCCGAGGCGCTCGCCCCCTATTCCGCCGTCGTCCGCAGCAGCACCTGGGACGGCTTCGATCCCGAGTTCAGCCGCAAGCTCGGCGCGCGCGGCTGGCTCGGCATGGCGCTGCCCAAGCGTTACGGCGGACACGAACGCTCGGCGCTCGAGCGTTACGTCGTCGTCGAAGAAACGCTCGCCGCCGGCGCGCCGGTCGGTTTCCACTGGATCGCCGATCGCCAGAGCGGCCCCGTGATCGCGCGCTACGGCACCGAGGAGCAGAAGCAGAAGATCATCCCCGGCATCACGCGGGGCGAGATCTGCTTCTGCATCGGCATGAGCGAGCCGAACTCGGGCTCGGATCTCGCGTCGGTGCGCACGAAGGCGGAGCGCGTCGCCGACGGCTGGCGCGTCAACGGCACGAAGATCTGGACCACGAACGCGCACCGCGCCGATTACATGATCGCGCTGCTGCGCACCGACAGCAGCGCGGACAGCAAGCATCGCGGCCTGTCGCAGTTCCTGATCGATCTGAAGCAGACCAAGGGCATCACGCCGCGCCCCATCAAGGATCTGACCGGGCGCCGCCACTTCAACGAGGTGGTGTTCGAGGACGCGCTGCTGCCGCCCGATGCCTTGCTCGGCAAGGAAGGCGAAGGCTGGAAGCAGGTCACCGCCGAACTCGCCTTCGAGCGCAGCGGGCCCGAGCGCTACCTGTCCTGCTTCATCCTGCTGAGCAGGCTCATCGACCAGGTAAAGGATCACGCGGATCCGACGGTGCTCGCGAAGCTCGGCGCCGAGGTCGCCTGGGCGGCGACCTTGCGCAACATGTCGCTCGCCGTCGCCGGCATGCTGAACGAAGGCCGGGATCCCGGCCTGCAGGCCTCGATCGTCAAGGACCTCGGCTGCCAGTTCGAGCAGCGCCTGCCGGGACTCGCGCTGGAGCTGGTCGCGCTCGAACCGACGCTCGCCGACAACGGCAACGACTACCAGCAGGTGCTCGGCAACCTGACGCAACTCGCCCCGTCGTTCTCGCTGCGCGGGGGCACGCTGGAAATCCTGCGCGGCATCATCGCGCGCGGCCTGGGGGTCCGATGAACGAGCTACAGCAGATACTCGACGACAGCGTCACGCGGCTGTTCGCCGAACGCATCGATCACGCCTTTCTCGCCGCGGTCGAGGACGCGGGTTTCTCGCGCGAGCTGTGGGCCCTCGCGCAGGAGCAAGGCCTCGCGCAGGCGCTCGTCAGCGAGAGCGGCGGCGGCATGAACGCGGGCTGGGCCGATGCCTATGTCGTCGTGCGCGCCTGCGGCCGCTACGGCGTGCCGCTGCCGATCCCGGAGACGATGCTGGGCCTGTGGCTGCTCGAGCGCGCGGGTGCGCCGCTGGTCGACGGCGTCGTCGGCCTGCTGCCCGCGCCGATCGCGCTGGGCGCGGACGGCTGCTTCAGCGGCGAAGTCCCGCGCGTGCCGTGGGGCCGCGATGCCGCCGCCTTCGTCGGCACCACGGGCGACGGCCGCCTCGTCGTCTTCGACACCGCCGCCGTCAGCATTCGCGAGGAGTCGAATCTCGCACGCGAACCGCGTGATACTGTGCGTTTCGAGCGCGCCCGCCCGCGCGGCCTGCACGCGCTCGATCTGCCCGGCGACTGCGTGCGCTGGCTGGGCGCGCTGCTGCGTTCGGCACAGATCGCGGGCGCCGCCGCCGGCTGTCTCGAGCTGTCGGTGCGCTACACCTCCGAGCGCGAGCAGTTCGGGCGCCTGCTGTCGCAGTTCCAGGCGATCCAGCATCACCTCGCCGAGCTCGCCGGCGGCATGGCCTCGGTCGACACCATCGCGCACACCGCGTTCACGGCGCTCGACGAGACCGGTTTCCGGCCCGCCGGGCGCGACGCGCGCTTCGAGATCGCCGCGGCGAAGTGCCGCGCGAGCGAGGCGGTCGAGATGCTGACGCGGATCAGCCATCAGGTGCACGGCGCGATCGGCTTCACCTACGAATACGCGCTGCAGTTCCTGACGCGCCGCCTGTGGTCCTGGCGCGCGGAGTTCGGTGCCAACGGGGAATGGGGCGCGGTGCTGGGCCGCATGGCCGTCGAGCAGGGCGGCGAGCGGATCTGGGCGTATCTCACCGACTGACCCGCGCCGGCGCGGGCGGACTTCACTCACGACAAATGGAAGCAAGGCAATGAGCGACGGCGATTTCCTGTTATTCGAAAAGCGCGGCCACGTCGGCTACCTGACGCTGAACCGCCCCGACAAGCGCAATCCGCTCGGCCTCGCCGGCGACGGCGAGCGGTTCAAGGCGGTGGCCGCGCGCATCAACGACGACTTCGAGCTGCGCTGCGTGATCATGACCGGCGCCGGCAGCGCGTTCTCCGCCGGCGGCGATCTGAAGGCGATGCGCGATCGCAGCGGCGAGTTCGGCGTCGACAACCTGCGCCTGCGCGATCACTATCGCGACAGCATCCACGGCATCATCAAGGCGATGTGGAGCATCGAGGTGCCGATGATCGGCGCGATCAACGGGCCTGCGATCGGCCTCGGCGGCGACGTCGCCTCGCTGTGCGACATCCGCCTGTCGGCGGCGAGCGCGAAGTTCGGCGCGACCTTCCTGAAGATCGGCCTGATCCCCGGCGACGGCGGGGCCTGGCTGCTGCCGCGGATCATCGGCTGGTCGCGCGCGTCCCAGCTCTATTTCACCGGCGACGTGATCGACGCCGAGACCGCCCGCGAATGGGGCCTCGTGTCCGAGGTCCATCCCGACGGCGAGCTGATGGCGGAGGCCGAGAAGCTGGCTGCGAGGATTTGCGCACAGCCGCCGCAGGCGCTGCGCATGACCAAGCGGCTGATGCGCGACGGGCTCACGGCGAGCTTCGACACGATCATGGAGATGTCGGCGGCGATGCAGGTGCTGGTCCAGCGCACCGACGACCACGTCGAGGCCGTCAATTCCTTCTTCGAGAAGCGCGCGCCGAAGTTCGAGG
>JBFWSI010000539.1:0-3449 GCA_050248455.1 Gammaproteobacteria bacterium
TCTCTGTGTTCTCGGGTGGCCATATTCAGCATTTCGGATAGCGAAGGCGCGAAGCAGCCTCAAGGCGCGCCGTCGGCGACCTGGGCCGTCATCCGGCGGAAGGCGAAATCCTCGCCGTCCTCGCTGCCGTGGCGAGCGACGACGGCTAGCGAGAACATCGTGTAGCTCGTCGATCCTTCGGTGACGGGCGCGGACGTGCAGTCGACGGCGATCTCGAAGCCGGCGAGGCCGGGGCCGGCAGCCGTGAAGCGCGTGCCGGCGGCGGGGCAGGCGTGCGTCGTGAGCACGGTCGCGACGGCCCATTCGACGCCGCTCTGCGCCGCGAAGCCGGCGCGCGCGCCGAGCAGGGCCAGTCCGCTGCCGCTGCGCTGCGCGTTGCCGATCGACACCGCGAAGCCCGCGATCAGCGCGACGACGACGACGAGGAAGATTGCCGACATCAGCGAGAAACCGCCCTGTCGCCGACGTCGCCGTGCGGTCATGGCGAGTTCGGGATGTGCACCTGCTCGAGCACCGTCAGCGGCTCGGCGGCGCCGTCGAGGTTCACGTCGGCGACGGTCAGGCGGATGAGGACGAGCCCGACGCGCGTCGCGCTGCCGGGCTCGTAGCCGAAGTTGCAGCCCGTGACGCGCGTTGCGAGCGGAATGCCGTCGACCGGCGGCGGCGCGGCCTGCGCGGAGGTGATCGGATAGGCGGCATAGCGCAGCAGCTCGCCGCCGCGACACAGATAGGACACGGGCGTGTCGACGACGTAGAAGCGCTGCGCCGGCGAACCCGTCGGCCAGGCCGTCGCCTGATCGCTGCGATCGACGACGAGCTGGCCGGCCGCCGCGTCGATCTTCGTGACCTGCGCGAGATTGTCGCCGCACCAGGCGCTGGTGCGCGTGCCTGGCGCCTGCGCCGTGCAGTCCTGCGGATTGCCGGTGTTGTAGATCACGACGCAATCGCCGTCGCCGTTCATGCAGGCCGCCGCGCCGCCCGCGCCTGCCGTCAAGCTCGCCGGCAGCGGCCACGGGCCGAGCACGTCGAAGCTGTCGCTGCTGCGCGCCAGATCGAGGGTGTCGCGCGTCGGATCGTCGGGATCGCCCTGCGCCCGGTAGCGCCCGATGCCCTTGGTCTGCAGGAACTCGAGCGCGCTGCCGTCGGCATTCACGCGCACGCTGTTCGGCAGCGCGAGCCGCAGCTCGCGCGCGATGCGCTGGGCCGCGAGATTGGCCGTCGCGACGAGCTCCGCGCGGCGATTGAGATCGGCGAAGCCGCGCAGCGGCGTCGCGAGGTTGCGCCACACCACGGTCGAGAGGATCGCGCCGATCACCATCACGGCGACGAGCTCGATCAAGGTGAATCCGGCCGCGCGGCGCCGTGGATGCGAGGCAGGCATCGCGGCCTCAGTCGACGTTCGTGCGCCAGGCGCTCATGACGATCGGCGCAGCGAGCCCGGCGTGCTCGACGCTGACCTCGATGCGCACGGCGCGGCCGGCGTCGCTCGCCAGCGCCGGCGCGCCGAGCGTCACGCCGGTGTCGCGCACGCCGACGCGCACGGTGTAGGTCGCCAGCTCCGCCAGCGCGACGCCGCGGCGATCGTGCGCGCCGGTGTCCGCGAGCCCGTCGTAGTCGCAGACGTCGTCGTAGTGCGCGCGATCCGCCTCCGCGGCAAAGGCCGCGCCGCCGCAGCCGCTCGCGCAGGGGCTTGCGACGCATTCCTGCGCGCAGCCCGTCGCCGGATCGCCGTCGGGGTCGTATTCAGGGTCGCAGAAGCCCGCGAGCGAGGCTTCCTCGAGATAGGCGCGCGCGATCGCCGTCGCCTGCGTCTCGATCATCGGATCGGCGCTGCGGCCGACCGCGCCGCCGACGGCGAGCATCAGGCCGAGGCTCGCGACGGCGATGATCACGATCGCCGCGACGAGCTCGACGAAGGTCACGCCGCGCTGGCGCCGCGGGCCTTTCATTCGACGAGCCCCGTTTCCGCCTGCACGGTGATCCGCTGCGTGCCGACGTCGATCGCGAGCGCCGCGGTGACGAGACTGCCGTCCACGGCGCGCGGCCGGCCGAAGCCGTCGAAGAAGAAGTCGCCGGCGCTCGCCGTCACCTCGCGCGGCGCGGCCGTGTCGTAGGTGCCGCCGCCGGGCCGGCCGAGGACCGTGGCGGTGCCGCCGCGATCGTTGCAGTCCACGCCGCCGCGCCAGCGCTGGAGCCGGAAGCCCGCGGCGTCGACCACTACGCGCGTGGCGCAGCCGGAAGCGAGCGAGACGGCCTGCGCATGGCGCAGGGCGGCGCGCAGCTCGGCGGCATAGCCGCTCGCAGCGAAGGTGTCGGTGGCGAAGAAGCGCGGCGTGGCGACCGCGGCGAGGATGCCGACGATCACCATCACGGCGACCAGCTCGACGAGGGTGAAGCCGAGCGCGCGGCGGCGGGCGCCGCGCGGTGGCACCATCGGTTTCGGGGCGGCGAGACGATTCACGGCGCCCCGGCAGCGAGGCTTACGAGCAATCGCCGCCGTTGTTGCGGTCGTTGGTGACCGTCACGGTCGGCGGCACGCCGGCAGCGGTGCCGAGCTGATAGGTCACGTTGCAGGACGTGGTCGCGACACCGGAGACGCCGAACTGGTAGCCGCCGCTGACGGCGCCGGCAGTGTAACCGTCCAGCGACTGCAGCACGCGGCGGATGCCATTGTTGGTGGCGGCCGGATAGCCGGTCGTCGCGTCCATGCGGATCGCCACACCCTCCATGGTGATCGTCGCCGGCTTGTTGCCGTTGGCGAGCCACACGGCGTGGGCCAGGGCCGCGCCGCTGCGCACGCTGCCGCCGAGCCCGTCGAGCGACGCGGACCGCGCCTGCGCTTCCAGACCGGCGAAGCGCGGCAGCGCGAACGCCGAGAGGATGCCGAGGATGACGATGACGGTGATGAGCTCGATGAGGGTGAAACCGGATTGACGACGCATGCGCGCTTTCCTTTGTGGTGGCCGTTGCTGAGGAAATGTATCGGTGCCCGGACAGCGCTTCTTGAGACGCGGGGTGTGAACCGGTCGGCGTTTTCTCAGCCGCCGCCCGAGAGTTTCACGCCGGCGAGATCCCACATCGGCAGGAACACGCCGAGCGCGAACACGAGCACCAGCGCCGCGAGCACCGCGATCAGCACCGGCTCGATGGTCTGGCTCAGGTTCTTCACGTCGTAGTCGACCTCGCGCTCGTAGAAGCCGGCGACCTCGGCGAGCAGATCGTCGACCGCTCCCGTCTCCTCGCCGACCGCCAGCATCTGCAGCACCAGCGGCGTGAAGATCCCGGCCGCCGTCGCGCTGCGCGTCAGCGTGTCGCCGCGCTCGACGCCGGTACGGATGTTGCGGATGCGCTCGCCGATGAACTCGTTGTCGACGGCCTGCGCCATCACGCCCAGCGCCTGCGTCAGCGGCACGCCGGCCGCGAGCGACATCGAGAAGCCGCGTGCGAAG
>JBFWSI010000540.1:0-3432 GCA_050248455.1 Gammaproteobacteria bacterium
CGGTCCAGGCGCCGTGCTCGGTGCAGCACGGCTTGCAAGGTGCCGGCAGGCTCGAGGCCGCATTGCAAGCCGCGGGCTGCAGCGCGCTGACGCCGGCCGAAGCCCATCTGTGCTGCGGCTCGGCCGGCAGCTATTCGCTGCTGCAGCCCGCGCTGTCGGCGGCCCTGCGCGAACGCAAGCTCGGCCATCTCACGGCCGGCGATCCGGCCGTGATCGCGACGGCGAACATCGGCTGCCTGCTGCATCTCGAAGCCGCGACCGAACTGCCCGTGCGCCACTGGCTCGAGATCGTCGATCGCGTGCAGCGCGCGGGCGAGTCGCCGCCGCGCTTCGAGTGAACGAGCGTGCGCGGCTGAACGGCGCCGCGCAGAAATGAAAACGCCCGCACGAAGCGGGCGTTCGTTCCACTCGAAGGCGGAGTTCAGTAGACCTTCAGCACCGCCGCATCGTCGGCCGCGCTCTCGGCCTCGCCCTGATCGATGTAGTCGTCGATGTCGTCGGTCGGCGGGTTGCCGTCGTAGATCTTGAACTCGCGCTGCTGGCGATAGGCTTCGCGCACGAAGGTGTAGGGATCGAGCGCGGCCTGATCGCGGATGTTGCTCGCCTCGAGCAGATTCGCGCGCGCGTTGATCGCGTTGATCGCGCCGAGCGGAATCGTCACCACGGGATTCAGGTAGGTCAGCGGATTCAGTGCCATCGACGTGCCGAGGCCGGGCAGATCGCGCAGCGAGTTCGGGCCCATCAGCGGCAGCACCATGTAGCGGCCTTCGCCGGCGCCCCACTTGCCGAGCGTCTGGCCGAAGTCCTCGTCGTGCGCCGGCATGCCCAGACCGGTGGCGGGATCGAAGAGGCCGCCGATGCCGACCGTGCTGTTGACGACGAAGCGCCCGGTGTCGGACGCGAAGTCGCCGACCTTGCCCTGCAGCAGGTCGTTGGCGATGACGTTGAGATAGCTGACGTTGTCGAAGAACTTCGTGACGCCAGTGCGCACCGGCTGCGGCGTCACCTTCACGTAACCCTTGGCGATGGGCGTGAAGAAGTTGCGATCGATCGCGTCGTTGAAGTTGTAGAGCGGACGGTTCATCGGCTCCCAGGGATCCGACGGGTCCCGGGTGGCGCTGGAACTGGCACAGCCCGACAGGAGGGCGATGCAGCCGAGGGCCAGCAGCCCCCGCGTGATCTGGATGTGGGGCGCTCGTGGCATGGTGCTGTTACCCGGCTTGCTGGCGAAACGGCTCATGAAGGATGTCGCAACGGTCCGTGTGCGGCCCGACCCGTCGACTCTGCAGCGAGATTCGCCCATCAGGTCTTGGCCGCCGCGTATGATGCAATTTTTGCGTTCAGTTTAGCAATAAGAGCGTCGATGCCCTCCTTCGCTATAACGGCGCCGTATTCGGATCGCTTGAGCGCGAGATCGGAAACGCCTTCGGCGATGACGTTGACGATGCGCCATGCCCCGTCCCGCTGGTTCAACACGTAGTTCAGCGACACGGTCTTGCCGTCGGCCTTCACGATCTGCGTCTTCACCAGCGCCGCGCCTTTCTTGATTTCTTCGCTGAGCGTCTTGAAGGTCTCGCCCGCATGGCCGTCGAAGTTCTCCGCGTAGGTCGCGGCGCTGAGACGGGCGAAGGTCGCGACGAAGCTGTCGCGCTTGTCCGCCGCCAGGGCTTTCCAGTGGCGCCCGGTGACGACGCGGCCGATGGTCTGGAAGTCGAAGGTGCTGTCGAGCACCGGCGCGACGGTCTTCACGCGGCCGTCGTAACCGAGCTTGGCCGCGTCCTTCATCATCGTCAGCAGCGTGCCGTGCAGCTTCTCGACGACCGCGGTCGGCCCGTCGGCGGCGAGAGCGGCGTTCGCGAGCGTGCCACACAGCAGCAGCGTGAGGAGGGGGAAGAGGGCGGTCGCTCGACGGACGGGACGGAACAGCTGGCTCATGGGCATCCTTTCGGAACAGGGGCACCGCGGGGTGCGTCACACATCGTAGACGCGATTCTTCCAGCGCGAGCGTTCGCCGCGCAGGTAGCGCCACGCCGAGGTCCACGTCATCGCGAGGTACATCGTCGCCGCGAGCGGCAGGCTGAGCGCCCACGCCCAGTGCCGGTCATAGTAGCGCAGCACCGGCAGGTAGCTGGCCATCATCGCGCCGAGCGCGACGGCGGCGCAGGCGCGCACCGCAGTGCCGGCGGCGAAGAGTCCCAGCACCGGCACCACGAAGACGAGCACGAGCAGGAAGGTGCACAGCGCGAGCAGGAGCGGCGAATAGCGCAGCTGCGTGTAGGCGGTGCGCGCGACCATGTTCCAGATCGTCGCGAGCGAGTCGTAGGGGCGCGACGCGCGTACGTCGCGCGACAGGCCCAGCCAGGTGCGGCCGCCGGCGTTCTTGACGATGCGGGCGAGCGTGCAGTCGTCGATCAGTGCGGTGCGCAGCGCCTCGAAGCCGCCGATCGCGCGCAGGCGCGCGCTGCGGATCAGGATGCAGCCGCCGGCCGCCGCCGCCACCAGACGTCGGTCCGAATTCGCCAGTGCGAACGGATAGAGCATCTTGAAGAAATAGATGAAGGCCGGGATCAACAGCTTCTCCCACGGCGTCTGCATCGACAGCGCGGCCATCACCGACACCATGTCCCGTTGTTCGTCGACGAGCTTCGCCGCGAGGGTGGCGAGAATGCCGGGCTCGAGCGCGATGTCGGCGTCGAGCAGCAGGACGAACTCGGTGTCGACTTCCGCGAGGCCCTGATGCAGGGCCCACAGCTTGCCGGACCAGCCCGGCGGTGGACGCCGGCCGGCGAGCACGCTCAGTCGCGGCAGGCCGAGACCGCGCGCGATGTCGCCCGTGCCGTCGTCGCTCTCGTCGTCGACGAGCACGATGCGCGCGAGCGGGCCCTGCGCGGCGACGCGGCGCAGGGTGTCGGCAATCGTGGCAGCTTCGTTGCGCGCGGGAATCAGCGCGGTGATGCGGCTCAGCTCGTCGCGCCCGGCGTCCGCGGCGCGCGCCGCGATCCGTTCACGCGTGTCCCAGGGACGCCAGGGCAGGGCGAGGATCGCGAGCCAGATCAGCGCCGCCGCGAGGACCCACCAGAGCATCGACACGCCGAGGGACGGACGCGGGCGCAGCGCGGCGGCGCGGCGCCTGCCTCAGGCGACGCGTTGCTTGTTGCAGGCGGCGACCGGCGCCGCCTGGCTGGCCGAGAGCTGCGGCTTGGTCACCGCGGGCTCGTCGTAGACGAAAGGCACTTCCGGCGCCAACGGGCCGTCGAGCCGCGGGCCGTACAGCGCGACCTTCGCGGCCTTGATCGGATGCCGGAAGGTGTCTTCGACGGCCGTCATCTCGTAGCCGCAGTGCATCATGCAGTTCGCGCATTTCGGATTGACGCCGGTGCCGTATTTCGACCAGTCCGTGTCTTCCATCAGCGACTCGAAGCTCGACGCATA
>JBFWSI010000541.1:0-3431 GCA_050248455.1 Gammaproteobacteria bacterium
CGCGAACCCGGTCAACATCCGCGCCGGCGCCTTACCGCCGCCGGAAGCGACCGGCACGCGCTAACTGAAGAACCCGTTGAACGCGCTTTGATGCCGAGCCAGCTTGAAATGTCGTTGAAATTGCGCTGCGCGCGCCACGGAGAACACGGAGGGCGGAAGGGATTGCTCGGGGCGTACGAAGCGTCGGCGCCGATAGCCGTCGTCGAGTCACGGCGGCACAGCCCCATCGTTTTCTTCTCCGTGTTCTCCGTGGCGCGCGCAGCGCAATCAGTCTCAGGATCCCACGCCGAAATGCAGCTCCAGCGCGACTAGCGCGCGCTCGAGCGCCGCGCGCTCGTCGCGGCCCAGCGCGTCCAGCAGCTGGCGCTCGTAGCCGCGCGCGAGCGGGACGATTTCGGCGTAGACGCGGCGTCCCGCGCTGCTGAGACGCAGCATCGAGCGGCGTCGATCCGTCGTCGACGCGCGCCTGAGCACCAGCTTCTTCTCCAGCAGCCGCGCGACCGCGCGGCTCACCGTCACCTTGTCCATGTCGGTCTTCGCGCAGACGAAGTCGGCGGAGACGTCCTCGTGCTGGCCGAGCACGGCGATGACGCGCCACTCCGGGATCGCGACGCCGAAGCGCTCCGCATACAGCGCCGAGAGCTCGCGGCTCACGCGGCTCGCGAGCACCGACAGCCGGTACGGCAGGAAGGCGCCGAGCGCGAGCGCGTCGGGAGGACTCACGGATGGAACCGGCTGTCGAGCCCCTGCCAGCACTGCGCGTAGTCGTGCTGGAGCTGCGGGCTGCCCATCGCCCATGCGGACGGCTTCATCGGATAGCGCGACTCGAACATGAACGCGAGCGTCGCGGCATAGCGCTCGGGCCTGAGCTCGACGCCGCTCGCCTTCGCATGCGCCTGCGCATCGGGCCCGTGCGGCACCATGCTGTTGTGCAGGCTCGCGCCGCCGGGCTCGAAGCCCTTCTCCTTGCCGTCGTAGGTGCCGTAGACGAGGCCCATGAACTCGCTCATCACGTTGCGATGGAACCACGGCGGCCGGAACGTGTGTTCGGCGACCATCCAGCGCGGCGGGAAAATCACGAAGTCGAGATTGGCGACGCCGGCGGTGTCGGACGGCGCGCTCAGCACGGTGAAGATCGATGGGTCGGGATGGTCGTAGCTCACCGTGTTCATCGTGTTGAAGCGCGCGAGATCGTACTTGTACGGCACGGACGTCCCGATCCAGGCGACGACGTCGAGCGGCGAATGCGTCAGATCGCAGCGCCACAGCCGGCCGCCGAACTTGCTGATCAGCTCGAAGGCGCCGCCGTCCGTCTCGTAGCGCGCGACGGGCGCGAGGAAGTCGCGATCGTTCGCATAGCCGTCGGACCCCACCGGCCCGCGCTCCGGCAGGCGCAGGCCCGCGCCGTAGTTCTCGGCGACGTAGCCGCGGCTCGGGCCGTCCGGCAGGCCGACGCGGCATTTCATGCCGCGCGGCAGGAGACCGATCTCGCCGGGCGCGATCGCGAGCCGGCCGCATTCGGTGTCGAGCAGCAGGCGCCCCTGCTGCGGCACGAACAGCAGCTCTCCGTCGTGGACCACGAGATAGCGATCGCGCATGTCGCGGTTCGCGCCGTAGACGTGGATGCCGATGCCGGCCTGCAGGGCCGCGTCGCCGTTCGCGGCGATCGTGCGCAGACCGTCGACGAAGTCCGTCGGCGCGTCCGGGATCGGAAACGGGCTCCAGCGCAGCGGATCCGGCGGCGCGGGCTCGCCGGCGAGCGGCGCCGTCGACCAGTAGGGCTGCGCATAGGGACGGTGAGCGCCCTGGCGCACCGAGGGCCGCAGGCGATAGAACCAGGTGCGCCGACTGTCGCGGCGCGACACCGTGAAGGCCGTGCCGCTGAACTTCTCGGCGTACAGGCCATGCGGCAGCGTCTGCGGCGAGAACTGTCCGATCGGCAGCGCGCCGGCGAGCGCCTCGCTCGCGTGCTCGTTGTGGAAACCGGGCATGTAGTCCAGGTCGTCGACGACGCGCGTGTCGCGGGGAGTGGTCTTGATGTTCACCGTTACCTGCCCTGCTGCGTTCAGCCTGTTGCAATCAGTGTAATCGCGAGTATAGTTTCAATTGCAACTATTCACAACGGGACCTTCCGGTGAAACTCGCGAGCCTGCAGCAGGGTGGACGCGACGGCGCGCTCGTCGTCGTCTCGCGCGATTTGAAGCGCGCCGCGCGCGTGCCGGCGATTGCGCCGACGCTGCAGCGCGCGCTCGACGACTGGGCCACGCTCGCCCCCCACCTCGCCGCGGCGGCCGCCGAGCTGGAAGCCGGGCGCTGCGCCGACAGCTTCGCCTTCGAGCCGGCGGCCTGCGCCGCGCCGCTGCCGCGTGCCTACCACTGGGTCGACGGCAGCGCCTACGTCAACCACGTCGAGCTCGTGCGCAAGGCACGCGGCGCCGAGATGCCCGACAGCTTCTGGCACGACCCGCTCGTCTATCAGGGCGGTTCGGACGATCTCCTCGGGCCGCGCGCACCGATCCTCGCGGTCGACGAGGCGCACGGCATCGATCTCGAGGGCGAAGTCGCCGTGATCACGGACGACGTGCCTATCGGCACGACGGTCGAGGCCGCCGCGGCGCACGTGAAGCTGCTCGTGCTCGTCAACGACGTCTCGCTGCGCAACCTCATTCCGCCGGAGCTCGCGAAGGGCTTCGGCTTCTACCAGTCGAAGCCCGCGACGGCCTTCTCGCCCGTCGCCATCACGCCGGACGAGCTCGGCGACTGCTGGCGCGACGGCAAGGTGCACCTGCCGCTGCGCACCTGGATCAACGACGCCTGGTTCGGCGCGCCCGAATGCGGCGTCGACATGACCTTCAGCTTTCCCGCGCTGATCGCGCACGTGACGAAGACGCGCCGCCTCGGCGCCGGCGCGATCGTCGGTTCGGGCACGATCTCGAACTACGACCGCAGCCGCGGCTCCGCCTGCCTCGCCGAGCGCCGCATGCTGGAGACGCTGGAGTTCGGCGCGCCGCGCACGCCGTTCCTCAAGTTCGGCGACCGCGTGCGCATCGAGATGCTGGACGCAGAGGGCGCGAGCCTCTTCGGCGCGATCGAGCAGCGCGTGGAGCGCGTCGGCGCGTGAGCGAGCTGAAGCTCCACGGCTACTGGCGTTCCAGCGCCGCGTGGCGCGTGCGCATCGCGCTGGAATGGAAAGGCCTGGATGTCGAGCACCTGCCCGTGCACCTGCTGCGCGACGGCGGTCGCCAGCGCGCGCCGGGCTACCGCGCGCTGAACCCCCAGGCGCTGGTGCCGACGCTCGTCGTCGGCGAGCGGCCGCTGACGCAGTCGCTCGCGATCGTCGAGTGGCTGGACGAGCAGTGTCCCCAACCGCCGCAGCTGCCACCGGGGTCCAGGGCGCGGGCCCGCGCCCGCGAGCTCGCGCTCGCGATCGC
>JBFWSI010000542.1:0-3415 GCA_050248455.1 Gammaproteobacteria bacterium
ACCCGTGCATCCGCGTGCCGCGGGGCGCCGGCGTCTGGCCGGCTGCTGGCCGCGCGTTTGCAGCCTCTCCGGCATGGATCGATTGCCGCTCACTCCCGTCGGCGACCGCTTCGCCACCCCCACGGGCGCGGCGTTCACGCTGATGCTGCTGCCCTGTGCGCTGCAGGTCGCGTGCTACCTCGAGGTGCTGCCCGCCCGCTATGGCGACGAACTGCTCGCGCTGTCGATCAGCGGCGCCGCCGTCGGCAGCGTGCAACTGCTGCGTCGTCTCTGCGAGAACTGACTCGCTGCGCGTGCAGCTTTGTCCGTGTGCGTGTAAAGCTTGCACGCATTGCGCGTGCGGACTCTGCCGCATGGCATGAAGCGCACGCGTCGCGTGGCCGAAAAACTACGCGCGTGTCGCACTTATGTCCGTGCGCGGCCTGCGTGGCATACGCCTTGCTCACCCTGGTGCATTCATCGTGGACGACGCGCAGGCCCCGGGCGCGTCGTTCGTTCCGCACGCACCGATGGGCCAGGTCACGCTCATGACACACTTCACGCTCACCGCCGTCTCGGCCGCGCTCTGCGCGGCGCTCGCGCTGCCCGCCTGGGCCGCCGACGACACGATGTCCTCCGCCAGCGCCGCCGCCGATGCGAGCAGTGGCGCGCAGGCCAACGATCCCGGCGCGATGCCGCCGTACACCCCCGATCCGGGCCCGCAGGCCGGCAACTGGGAGGCGACGCTGACGGGCACCGGCCAATCCGACGACGATTTCGACAACTCCGCCTTCGGCGTCACGGGTTCGCTCGGCAAGTACCTCACGAAGAACTGGCTCGTGACGTTCAAGCAGGGACTTTCGCTCGACGAGGAGAACGATCTCGCCGGCGACAGCACCCTCGTCAACGGGCGCTCGGTGCTGCAGGGCGCCTACCAGTGGGATTTCGCGAAGTGGCAGCCCTATCTCGGCATGAACGTCGGCTACGTCTACGGCGCCACCACCGACGACGAGGCGATCTTCGGGCCGGAACTGGGCCTGAAGTACTTCGTCAACGAGAGCACTTTCATGTTCGGCAACATCGGCTACGAAGTGCCTTTCGACGAATGCTGCAACGAAGGCTCGGTGCCCTATTCGCTCGGCATCGGCTTCACGTTCTAAGGACGAGATCATGCGCAAGCACAGCATCCTGAGCGCGCTCGTCGCGCTGGCCGCGACGGGCGGCGCGCACGCGATGAATCACGACGGCGATTTCGCGCAGGCCCTCGCCCGCCACTACGACGCGCTCGCGCGCGCCGAACAGGTCCAGGGCGATACGCGCGACGCGCGCACCTACGCGCTGCGCGCGACGGCCGCGGCCGGTGGGCAGCCGACCGCGCCCGACTCGCTGGAACTGCGGCGCCCTTACCTCAAGGACAAGTACACCGCGGAGCTCGACGCCGCGCGCCAGCGGCTGGTCGGCGCGCTGGACGGTGAAGCACGCACGCGCGCCGCCGACGACGCGGCGCGCGCGCAGGCGGCCTTCGACTGCTGGGCCGAACAGGCGCAGGAAGACCTGCAGCCCGAGCACATCGCGGCGTGTCGCGGCGCCTTCGAGATGGCGATGAACGCGGTGGACCAGCGCCTCGCCCAGGTCGAGGCACCACCGCCGCCGCCGCCCGCGGCGCCACCGCCGCCCGCGACGCCGGAGAACTACCTCGTGTTCTTCGACTTCGATCGCGCGGACATCACCGACGAGGGCCGCGCGGTGTTGCAGAACGTCGTCGACGATGCGGCGGGCCAGACCGTCTCGCGCGTCGTGGCGACCGGCCACGCCGACACCTCGGGCAGCGCGCGCTACAACGAGCGCCTGTCGCAGCGGCGTGCGGATGCCGTGCGCGCCGCACTCTCCGACCTGCAGCTCGAGACGGGCGGCATCGTCACCGAGGCGCGCGGCGAGACCGAGCCGCTGGTGCCGACCGGCGACGGCGTGCGCGAGCCGCAGAACCGGCGCGTGGAGATCAAGGTCGAGCGCTGAGCTCGGCCGCGGCGGCACTGCTCGCCGGAGCGCCACAGGCGGCGACGCCATGGCGCACGGCGAGCAGCGGATTTCCGATCACGGTTTCGAGACCGTGGACGTCGGCGCCGGCGAGGCCGTCGAACAGGCTGCCGGTGACATGGCAGTACAGCGCGCGATCGCCATTGCTCGCGCGTGAGGCTTCGTTGGCGAGCCGCGTCACGAAGCGATTCATCTCCGTTTCTCCGCCCCGCCCATATTCCTGCACGAACCACGCGCGCAGCGCGCCGCCGTGCGCGGCGAGCGTCGCGCGGTGCCGGCGCACGAAAGCGTTGTAGTCCTCGCGCCTGTCGCAGACCAGCGCCGCGACCATCAGATCGGTCTGCAGCGCACGGGCGGCCAGCGCATCGCGGGCGCCCGCCGTGGCGCAGTGCGCCGGCGGCGGCGCGGTGGCGAAGGCGGCGAAGGGCGCCGCCAGCAGCAGGGCGAGCATCAGCGTGGGGCCCCTGCACAGCCGCCTCGCGCGGCGCGGCGGCGTCGACGTTTTGTAATCTGCGCCCGCGACGTGCAATCGCTGCATCGTCGCGCGGCGGACGGCGTCCCCGGCGGCAGCGCTGGTGCGGGTCTGTGGCAGTGGCATGCGTGTTGCTCCATGTCCCGGCATGAAGATCGTCATCCTCGGCATTCCGTGCACCCTGCTGGGGCTCCTGTGGACCTCCGCGGCGTTGGCCGCCGGTCCCGGCGCGAGCGAGCGGGGTACTTTCAACGTGCTGTTCGAGAACGATACCTTCGCCGGCACCGATCGCAACTACACGAACGGCGTGGAATTCTCGTGGCTGTCGGCGCCGAACCGCGCGATCGCCCCGCTCGACTGGGTCGGCCGCCACGTGCTGCGCGCCGGCGAGGACGACGAAGTCTACGGCGGAATCGGCATCGGCCAGAGCATCTACACCCCGCAGGACACGAAGACCACGGCGCCGCTGCGCGATCAGCATCCCTACGCGGGTTGGCTGCACATGACGCTGTCTTCGATGGTCGATACGGGCCGCACGCTCGACACGCTGGCGCTGGATCTGGGCTTGGTCGGGCCCGACGCCGGCGGCGAATGGGTGCAGAACAACGTGCACGATCTGCTCGGCGCCGAGGAGGCCAAGGGCTGGCAGCACCAGGTGCGGAACGAGCCCGGCTTCGTATTGACCGCCGATCGCAAGTGGCGCGCGATCGCCGAATGGCAGCGCGGCGGCCTCGGCGTCGACGTGCTGCCTTCGATCGGCGTGTCGATCGGCAACGTGCTGACGCAGGCCCAGGCCGGGCTGGTGATGCGCGTCGGCGAGCAGCTCGCCGACGACTACGGTCCGCCGCGCATCCGTCCCAGCCACGCCGGCGGCGGCTTCTTCGCGCCGCGCGACACGTTTTCCTGGTATCTGTTCGCCGGCGCGAG
>JBFWSI010000543.1:0-3406 GCA_050248455.1 Gammaproteobacteria bacterium
GCCTTCGAGCAGGTCGCCCAGCATCAGGAGATTCGCCGAGTTGTCGTCGACGATGAGGATCAGGGGCTGGGCGGAAGCATTGAGCGTGATGGGCTGGTTCATGCGGGCGATCGGCGGCTGATGGGGGAGGTCACCGAACGCATGCGGCGTACGGTGACGTCCGAATCAGCGGCCGGCGATCCGTCGACTTTAATCGGATTAGTCGACTCGGCCGATGCTGGCGGAATGATCGGTGAGCGGGATCACGTTTCGGCGGGCCGGGCGAATTCGTAGCCCGGGTGCAGCGCGCAGCGCGGAGCCCGGGTTTCGCTACGCTGCACCCGGGCTACGAAAGTGCGCTCGGAGAGAGTCTCAGCCCGGCACCCGACGGCGGCGCCGGATCAAGACCGCCAGCGCCGGCGCGAGCAGCGCGGCACCACCGGGCAGCGGCACGGGAGACGCGGTGAAGTCGGTTTCGTGCGCTTCGAGCACGATGCCGCCGTTGCCGAAGCCGAGCCCGAAATCCGACATGACGGTCATGCCGATCGCGACGAAGTTCGCGCCGGCGAAGGCGCCGTTAGCGGCGGGCAGGTCGACGCCGCCGAACATGCCCGGGCCGCTGATGTTGATGCTCATGAACGGGGCCAGCACTTCCGCGTTCGCGACCGGCGTGCCGCCGATGGTCTGGTTGAACGGCACGCTGTAGCTCTCGAACAGCGGCGGGATGACGGGTGTGAAGATGAGGCCGCCCAAGGTCAGCGTCAGGTTGTCCGTGGCCGCGGGGGCAGTGCCATTGGTGATGCGGATGTCGCTCTCGTCGATGGCACCGCCGAGGAAGGTGTCCGGCCGCCGCAGCGTCGCGAACTCCACGCCGTTCAGGCTCAGCGCGGCGCTGACGATGGCATCCTCGTAAATGACTTGCTGGACGGCGGCCGTGTTCGCGATAAGGTCGCGCGCGGCCTCGGTGTCGATGACGATGCGCAGGCTGAAATCGACGTCGTTGACGCTGGCGCGCGGGACGCCGAGCAGATCCGCGATCGGATCGTCGGCCACCGCGTCGAAGCGTTCGGCGACGGTGCCGGTGAAGGTCCAGGCGATCTGGGCGGCGTGGGCGCCGGTGGTGATCATGGCGGCGAACAGGCCGCAGGCGACGAGCGCATGACGAGTCATGGCAATCCCTCCCTGGTTGTTGTCGTTCTGTCGTCGATGCCGCTGCGCGCAGCGTCGACCCCGGATTCGATACTAACGACTCGCTGCGCGCCTTACGACCGTCGAGCGCGAGGCGCATCGGATCATTTGCGTGAAGGATTACCGAATCCGCCGCTGATTTCGCTCACTCGCCGATGATCTTCACCAGCACGCGCTTGCGCCGCCGGCCGTCGAACTCGCCGTAGAAGATCTGCTCCCAGGGCCCGAAGTCGAGCTTGCCCTCGGTGATCGCGACGACGACTTCGCGCCCCATCACCTGGCGTTTCAGATGCGCATCGCCGTTGTCTTCGCCGGTGTCGTTGTGGCGATAGCGCTCGATCGGCGCATGCGGCGCGAGCTCCTCGAGCCAGCGCCCGAAGTCCTCGTGCAGGCCGCGCTCGTCGTCGTTGACGAACACCGACGCGGTGATGTGCATCGCATTGACGAGCACCAGGCCCTCGCGCACGCCGCTGTCGCGCACGCAGCGCTCGACCTCGGCCGTGATGTTGCGAAAGCCGACGCGGGCGGGGATCTCGAACCATAGTTCGTGGCGGAAGGATTTCATCGCGTCCTCGCCGTTGTGTGCGGCTTTCATTATCGCGCGTGGACGCGGGCGAGACGCCGGCCTCCGTGCCCGCTGATCGGCGGATTTTCGCCATCGGGAACACATAGGAAGACGAGCATGGAGCCGTGCCCTATCGAGGGGTAGCAGCGCGAAGCGCCAGTTCGGCAGCTTTCCAGCCGGGCCAGGAAGCCGAGATCGGCGCGGCTCCATTCTCGCCTTCCTCTGTGCTGGCGGTGTTCTCGGCGGCTAAACGACGTTCCGCTCAGCGGAAGAGCCACCCGCCGTTCCGATATTCCCCCATCCGAAGACTGACTTCCGCGGCGCGATGCGCGCTAGCGTGGCGGCGACATCACCGCTACGAGGAAACCGCGATGGCCGAATTCTTGCTCCATCACTACGACGAGGCACCGTTCGCCGAGAAGGTCCGTCTGATGTTCGGCATCAAGGGCCTCGCCTGGCGCTCGGTGATCCAGCCCTCCGCGATGCCGAAGCCGGACCTGCTGCCGCTGACGGGCGGCTATCGACGCACGCCGGTGCTGCAGATCGGCGCCGACGTCTACTGCGATACGCAGCTGATCGCGGCCCTGCTCGAGCGCCTGCATCCGCAGCCTTCGCTGTTTCCCGACGGCAATCCCGGTCTCGGCTATGCGCTCGGCAGCTGGGCACACGGGCCCTACGTGGTGACTTCGGTCGCGATCTACATGGGCGGCGAGGATCCCTTCGCCGGCAAGCTCGATCTGCCGCAGCACTTCCACGACGATCGCAAGAAGATGTGGAAGACGCAGTTCGACACCGACACGCTGGGTCCGCGTCTGCCCGGCTATCGCACGCAGCTCGACGCGCACACGCACTTCATCGACATGCAGCTCGCCGACGGCCGCCGTTTCCTGACCGGCGACCGGCCCGGCCTCGTCGATCTGCACGCGATGTGGGATCCCTGGTTCCTGGATCGCTTCGCGCCGAACGAGTCGAAGCGCGCCTATGCGCGCTTCCCCCGCATCCACGAATGGCTCGCCCGCCTCGCCGCCGTCGGCCACGGCACGCGCAGGGAGATGGCGCCGGCCGAGGCGCTCGCGATCGCGCGCGACGCGAAGCCGCTGCCCTACACCGGCGTTGCGCCCGACGATCCGCTGGGCATCGCCGCGGGCACGCGCGTCGCCGTGTCACCGACCGATTACGCCGAATGCGAAGTGATCGGCGAGCTCGCCGGCACCACGCTCGACAGCGTTTCGATCCGGCGCGAAGACCCGCAGCTCGGCGAGGTCTGCGTGCACTTCCCGAAGATCGGGTACCGCTGCGATCCGGTGTGAGCGTATACGGGGCCTCTTCGTAGCCTGGATGAGCGCAGCTCCGGGCTACGGGAAGGCGTTTGCCTCGGCTGTCCCGCTGTCCTCAAAACGCGAGCCCCACCGAGACGAGCAAGGACCGCCCGTCGGAGGGCCATACACCAGGCCCCGGATAGAACTCCGGTCGCTTGGTGAAGTATTGCTTGTCGGTCATATTGTTGATGCTGCCGCGCAGGCGGAGGTGATCGTTGATCCGGTAGGCGGCCGAGAGATCGAGGTTGCCGTAGCCGGGCACCAGGCCCACGGCGCCGTTGGCCGACGGGACGATCGTATTGAGCGCATCGGCGTAGCTGTCGGCGGTGTAGCTGTGTAGCAGCGTTGCCGTCAG
>JBFWSI010000544.1:0-3403 GCA_050248455.1 Gammaproteobacteria bacterium
ATGCAGGGCGTTGACGGCGACGAGCTTCTCCTCGAACTGGTGCCGGGCCTGCTGCAGCTGGGCCTTCTGCTGGCTGATCTTGTTGGCGAGCGCCATCAGCTTCTTGTAGTGCGCGCGCAGGGCGAGCTCCTTCCTCTGGTAGGCCGTCTCCAGGCTGGTGCGCAGCGCGGCTTCGCGCTTGCGCAGCTCCAGCGCGGCGTTCTGGCGCACGCGCTGCAGGCGATCCTGGTAGCGCCGCTCGATGCCCATGCCGCGCTCGAGCACGGTATTGTCGACGTGCGCACGCAGGCGCTGCTCGAAGTCGAAGAGGATCTCGCCCAGCGGATCGAGCGCCGCGGGCGGCGCGTTCACGGTATCGGCGATGAGCCGCGACGCGGGCAGCGGCTGGCGCACGTCCACCGCCATGACCGCCGCTGGCGCCTGCGCCTTGTTCATCGCATGCGCGGCGGTGGCTTCGAGCTGCGAGAAATCGATGAACTCGGACGAGCTGCCGTCGATGTTCTCGACGCTCTCGCCGGCGGCCGTCGCCGCGCCGCCGCCGCCGGTGACGTCGAAGGTGTCGTCGGCGGCCAGCGCGTCGTGACGTTCCTCGATGTCGTCGATGATCTCGGCCAGCGCGCGGCCGGTATGCGTGTCGGCGTAGATTTCGACCGGCACGCGCTGGCGGCTCGCCTCCTCGAATTCCTTCTGCGAGTAGAGCCGGTCAATCCGTTCGATCGTGGATTCGAAGGGCGTGTGTTCCGCCGCCTGGGCGGCGTCGGGGGTGGCAAAGGGTTCCATCTCGGGGACCTCGGTAGCCAGCGTTTTCGGTATGCCTGACGCGAGTGCCGTCGGCCCCGGGAAGGCGACGACGCTCGGTGGCCCAGTCTCGGGGATCCGGCTGCTGAGCACCAGTTCCGGATGCGCCGCCGCCACCGCGGCCACCGGCGCGTCGAGGTACTCGGCGCGGAACCCGCGCTCGATCAGCAGGAAGGCGCCGATCGCCGCCAGCGCCGGGTCGTCGGCACAGACGAGGTAGCGGGCCTCCTTCGGCAGCCGCTGGCACTGCAGGCGCAGGACCGTCAGCGGCATGTTGCGGCTGTTGCGGATGGTCTGGCGCGCATATTCCTCCGGGTAGCGCACGTCCAGCCAGCAGGCGCCCTCGCGCGCGTCGGCGACCGCGCGCGCGACGGACAGCCGCGACAGCAGCGGGTCGCGGATCAGCGCCGCGAAGTCGATGTCGGCCATGCGCATCAGCGTGCCGTCGGTGAGCATCGTCACGGTCGCGTCGCGCGGCCGCCCGGACACCAGCGCGGCCTCGCCGAAGGCGTGGCCGGGCCCCAGATCGCAGAGATGGATTTCGCGCCTGCCGCCCGCGATCTCGCGCGTCACCTCGCAGTAGCCCTGTTCGATCACGTAGTAGTAGTCGCCGGGCTGCCCCTGCTTGACGACGATCTGATCGGCGCGCACGTCGATGCGCTCCATGCGGCCGAAGATGCGCTGGATGTTGGTCGCCGGCAGGCTTGCGAACAGCGGGGACTGCAGCATGCGCGTCATCCAGTCCGACGCACGCTCGGCGGCGATCTCGCTGACCTCGAGCTCGCGCGTCGCGGCCGGCAGCACCGCGCCCTGCGTCTCGCGCTCCAGCGCATCGCGCAGGAAGCGCGCGACCGCGACCTCGCCGGCGGCGCGCACCGTGAGCTTCTTGCGCCCGGGCGGATCGAGCGCGCGGCGCGCGGCCTTCGAGCTGGCCGACACGCGGCCGACTTCCTTGCCGTCGCAGACGAGATCGACGTGGCCGGCGAGGAGATAGCGCACATAGGGATCGCGCTGGCCCTGCGCGAAAATCTGCTGACCGTCGCCGAATTCGAGCAATGTGGCGCTGGCGGCGACGCGATGCTGATCGTGCGGCGGTAAACGATTGATGGGAACGAGCGCGCGGATCGCGGCGTCCAGCTCGGGTCTGCCCGACATCGGTGACATCCTGTTCGTGGCGCCTCGCTCGTCAGCCTCGTCGCCGCGTCATCGCGCAACGTTCGGGCAGCGGGTCGAGTGCTTGCGGTAATCCTCCGTCTCTCCGCGGCGCGACTGGCGGCGGTCGACGGCCCCCTGGTCGGCCGCACTATGGTTCCCCGTTCGGCCGTGGTGCAATACCCGCTACGCTTGTTTACAAGCAGGCTGGGACTTGCTTAACGTCGGGCGGAATTGGGCTGGGAGGAGTTCCTGATGCAGAGCGCTGTATACGCTCCGGTATTCAACGACTACGGCGAGCCCGCGCGTCTCGTCGAGCTCGCACGCACCGCCGAACGCGCCGGCTACGACGCCATCTTCATCTGGGATCATCTCGCCATCGAGCCGTCCGGAATGCTCGAGATCGTCGACGCCACCGTGGTGCTCGGCGCGATCGCGCAGGCGACCGAGCGCATCCGCTTCGGCGCGATGATCACGCCGCTGGCGCGACGCCGGCCGTGGAAGCTCGCGAAGGAATTGAACACGCTGGATCGCCTGTCGCGCGGGCGCGTGATGCTCGGCGTCGGCCTCGGCGAGCCGGCGGCCGTCGAGTTCGGCAGCTTCGGCGAGGACGCGAGCGCGACGGGACGCGCGCAGCGCCTCGACGAAGGCCTCGCCGTCCTCGATCCGCTGCTGCGCGGCGCCACCGTCATCCACCGCGGCCGCCACTACACGGTGACGAACGCGACGCTCGCGCCGCCGTCGCTGCAGCGGCCGCGCGTGCCGATCTGGGTCGCTGCGGCCCTGCCGGCACGGGCCGGACTGCGCCGCGCCGCGCGCTGGGACGGCTGCTTCCCGATCAAGGTGCCGGCCGCGATCGCGGAAGGCACCTTGACGCAGGCGGCCTGGCCCGAGTGGTGGCTCTCGCCGGCGGAGACCGCCGAGGCGCTGGGCTTCGTGCAGTCACAGCGCAGCGCGAACGGCCCCTATGCCTTCACCGCCACCGGCAGCGTCGCCCACGAGTCCGCCGCCGCGGCGAGCGCGCGGCTGCGCGAATATCGCGACGCCGGCGCCAACTGGTGGCTCGAATGGATCGACGACGCGCCGGGCAGCTACGAGTCGACGCTGCGCGCGATCGCGCGCGGGGCACCGCGCGCATGAGCGAAACCGCGCCGTGGCAGGCGCTGCAGATCTACCACGTCAACGTCAACTGCACGGATCTCGAGCGCTCGCTCGCCTTCTATCGCCGGTTGGGCTTCGAGGAAGCGTGGGACATCCCGGATTGCCGCGTGCCGGGCCTCGGCCCGACGCCCAAGCGCGGCCGCGCGAAACTCCTGCGCTACGGCAGCGATCCGCGCGGCGCGTTGCTCGACCTGATCGAATGGACGGAGCCGCCGACCGAGGGCCGCCCCTATCCGCACCTCGCACACACGGGCATCGCGCGGCTGTGCCTGCGCGTCAAGGGCATCGACGC
>JBFWSI010000545.1:0-3376 GCA_050248455.1 Gammaproteobacteria bacterium
AGACCGCTGCCGTCGAGCTGCAGGCTGATCTTCTCGCCGGCGGCGAGCGCGACGGTGCCGAGACGCGCCTGCACCAGGCCTTCGTTGGCGACGCGATCGCCCATCAGCACGACGAAGCCGTCGCCTTTCAATTCCCCCGCATTGGTGACTGCCGCCGCGGGTGCGCCCGTGCCCTTCGCGAACACGTAGCGACCCTGCATGAAGTCGTCGTCGGCGATGTCGAGCGTGCTCGCGGCGAAGCCGGCCGTCTCGACCTGCGCGCCGGCCGCGAAGTAGACGCCCTGCGGATTGACGAGGAAGACGCGGCCGTTGGCATCGATGCGGCCGAGAATCTGCGACGCGCTGCCGCCGGTGACGCGATTCAGGATGGCCGCGTTCGCGCCCGGCTGCACGAACTGCACGTATTCCTGGCCGTCGACCGAGAAGCTGTGCCAGTTGACGACGGCGCTGCTGCTGCCCTGGGTGACGGTGGTGGTGTTCGCGTCCGGCCGCGTGACGCCGACCGTGCCCTGCACGATCTGTTCGCCGCCGGGGCCGGCGAGCGCGAGCCCGGGCACGAGCGCGAGCGCCGTCCAGCCGTAGTGCCGGCGGATCGCGGCGGCCAGCGGGTTCATCGAGGGGCGAGCGTATGCGGACATTCGAATAACCCCCATGCCGGTCGACCGGCCATTCCTTTTCCGACCCCTGCGATGCTAGCGGGCGGCCGTCTGGCGTCTGTGACGGATTGCGCACGCCCTCGGGCGGCGCTCCGTGACCTGTCAAAAATTTGCAGTGATTCCGGTCCAGAAGCGGACGCCGTCGTCGTCGTCCGAGGCCTCGTGCCGCCCCAGCGGGTAGGCCAGCGTCGCATCGACCGCGACGTGGCCGAAGGCGAAGGCCTGGTAGCCGACGCCGACGCCCGTCAGCGACTCGCTGCGCTCGACGCCGAGCCGATGATGGTTCTTGCGGTAGACGCGGCCGGTGTCGACGAAGGCCTTCAGGCGCTGGTTGTAGAAGCCCGGGAACATGTTCACCGGGTGCTGCAGCTCGCCGGTCGCGGTGAAGCCGCGATCGCCGGCGAGCTCCGAGGCCGGGTAGGCGCGCACGCCGTTGGGCCCGCCGATGCGGAACTGCTCGAGATCGTTCAGCGGATCGGGCGAGGCGACCGCGGTGAAGCGCGCGAGGCCGGCGAGCTGTCGCCACAGGCTGCGATAGTGGCTCATGTCGATCTGCAGCTTCGCGGTCTGCGCGTTGTTCTCGAGGCTCGTATCGAAGCCCGACTGCTGCGGATTCACGTCGGCGCGACGTTCGGGGCGATCGAAATTGGTCGACAGCGACGCACCCAGCGTGCTGAAGCTGCCGTCCGGCGCGGTGTAGTTGAACAGCGCCGTGAACACCGCGAGCCCCATGTCGAGATTGCGGAACTGGGGCTGGCCGTCGTCGACGAACTGCGTCGACTGTCGCGTGACGGTGCGATCGTAGCCGATGCCGAGGAACAGGTTCTTGTTCTGCGCCCGCCACACGGGGTGCAGCACGGTGATGCCGAAGTTGTCGCCCTCGCCGTCGATGTCGAAGGTTTCGAAGCCGGGCCCGAGCTTCTTCTCGTCGACGGAGTAGTCGAAGGTCGAGTAATAGACTTCGGCGCGCGTGCCCCACGCGGTCACCGGCAGGCTGTATCCGAAGCGCCCGTAGTGCATCAGGTCCGCCTCGGCGTAGACACCGGAGAACGAAAGCTGATCGCCGAGGCCGAGCATGCCGTTCAGCGCGGCATCGGCCTGTACGCGCCACTCGCCGATGCTCTCGCGCCCGTAGTTGTTGAGCCCGATCGAGGCGTCGTAGAACTTTTCGGTGGAGTCCAGCACGAGGTCGGAGGTCCCGAACTCGGCGCCCGGCTGCAGCACCGCGCGCGTCTCCACGCCGGGCAGATCGTTCATCAGCAGCACTTCGCGCTCGAGGGGCGCGTCGCGCACCACTTCGCCGGATTTCAGTTCGTTCAGCTGCCACTGCACCAGCCGCTCCTTGGTGCGCCGCAGGCCCTGGGTGCTGATGTCGCCGAGCTTGCCTTCGATCACTTCGAAGGTGATCACGCCGGAGCTGACCTGCTGTTCGGGCACGTAGGCGGAGGCGAGCGTGTAGCCGTGCGTGCGGTAGTAGCGCGTGATCAGATCGGCGACGTCGTAGATCTCGAGCAGCGTCAGCTGCTGGCCTACGTAGGGCGCGACGATCGACTGGAGCACCTCGCTGCCGACGGCGCTGTTGCCGACGATGTCGAAGCGCTGCACCAGGATTCTGCGCCCACCGGCGGGCACGCCGGCCGCGTTCGACGGCGCGGTGGGCGCCTGCACCTTGTCCGGCGGCGTGGCCGGCAAGCTCGGTCGCGTGCGGAATTCGTCGCGCACCACACCGGGCGTCACGCCCTGCGCCTGCAGTGGGCCGGTGAACAGTGTCGCGAGCATCGCGGAAGTGAGGATCAGGATATGCGGTGCATTCCGTGTCACGGCAGGTGCTCGTCTTGAATGAGGGCGTGAGTCAGGCTTGCTGACAGCTTGAATTATAAACAGCATCTAAAGTATTGCAAAGCCGTCAATTTTGCTGCTCGAATCCAGGCCGAGCCGGGCCTGCATCCGGGCCGCGGCCGTGTCCTCGCCGAGGCCGGCATAGCGGGCGGCGAAGCGCTCGGCCGCGCGCCGGCAGTCGCGCCCGTGGAGCACGGCGCGCAGCTTGGCGGCCAGATCGCCCGGCGCGCGCCGCGGCGCAGAGAGCCCTGCCCCGAGCATCTCGAGCCGTCGCCCCACCAGGTATTTCTCCAAGGTGTAGGGCAGGACCAGCTGCGGCTTGCCGGCGAGCAGGAAGGCCATCATCGAGTTGATGTTCGCGTTGCTGACATAGGCATCGGCCTGCGCGGCGGCCTGCATGAGGTCGACCGGCTCATGCATCCACACCACCGTCGGCGCGGCCGCCATCGCCGCCGGCGCGACGCCGGGCGCATATGCGCATAGCCGCGCGCCCAGCGAGTCCACCGCGGCGAGCAGCTCGGGCAGCAGCACCGTCGGATCGAGATAGCCGAAGAGGCGCGGTCCCGCCCCCGGCGGCCAGCTCGGTGCCACCCCGAACTCGGCGCTGGGCCAGGCGCCGAGGTAGTCGGCGCCCGGTCGTTCGTAGACGTGGTCGAATTCGGCGAAGGACTGCACGAACTGATCGTCGCCGAGCAGCGCCTCGACGACGCTGCCCGCCGCCCGTCCGCCGCAGGCGCGGAGCGCGGCAGGGAGATGAGCGAGGAGCCGCGCTTCGCTCGCGGCGAGCGCCGCCCGATCGGCCGCCTGCCAGTAGCGCAGCGGCGGCAGCGGCGACAGCAACGGCGGCAGGTAGAAGCCGTTGCCGGAGGCGATCGCGCGCA
>JBFWSI010000546.1:0-3375 GCA_050248455.1 Gammaproteobacteria bacterium
ACGCTTGGCCGCCGCCCGGTTGGTTTTCAACTTGGGCATGCTCATCTCCTGTTGTAGCAAAAGCTCGCAAGGCCCTCGCGGACCCGCTCGCTCGCGGACCGGCAGTTACCTGCCGGTCACTTCTTTTTCGGCGCGAAGACCATCACCATCTGGCGCCCCTCCATCAGCGGGTTCTGCTCGACCGTGCCGATGCCGGCCAGGTCGTTCACCACCCGATCGAGGAGCTTGCGCCCGATCTCCTGATGCGCCATCTCACGGCCGCGGAACCTCAGGGTCACCTTGGCCTTGTCACCTTCGGTCAGGAAGCGCACGAGATTGCGCAACTTGACCTGGTAATCGTTCTCGTCCGTCCCGGGACGGAATTTCACTTCCTTGACCTGGATCTGCTTCTGCTTCTTCTTCGCGGAGTGGGCCTTCTTGTTCTGCTCGAACAGGAACTTGCCGTAGTCCATCACCCGCACCACCGGCGGCTCCGCCGTGGGCGACACTTCCACGAGATCGAGCCCGGCGGTCATTGCCATCTGCAGCGCGTCGTACCGGGACATGACTCCTGCCTGGGAGCCGTCGGCTGCAATCACGCGCACCTGAGGTGCGCTGATATCGTCATTGCGCCGGACGCGCTTGCTTGCAGTGGCTATAAATCAGTCCTCCAAAGTTCGGCGCCCGTGGCTTTCGAGCTCGGCGCGAAGACGGGTTGCAAACGTCTCCGGCGACATCGTGCCCAGATCCTTGCCACTACGGGAACGCACAGAAAGCAGGTTCGCGGCCACTTCCCTCTCGCCCGCGACCAACAGGTACGGTACACGCTGCAGCGTGTGGGCGCGAATCTTAAAGCCCACCTTTTCGTTGCGCAAGTCGCTTTCGACCCGAAAGCCCTGATTTTTAAGCGAATCCGCGACTTTCCGGACGTACTCGTCCTGGCGGTCGGTAATCGTGCACACGACGGCCTGCACGGGGGCCAGCCAGGCGGGCAACCGGCCGGCATGGTGCTCGAGCAGGATCGCGAAGAACCGCTCGAGCGAGCCGAAAATCGCCCGGTGGAGCATGACCGGGGTGCGCCGGGCACTGTGCTCGTCGATGTAGTGGGCCCCGAGCCGGCCCGGCAGGTTGAGATCCACCTGCCAGGTCCCGCACTGCCAGTCCCGGCCGATCGCGTCCTGCAGCACGAACTCGAGCTTCGGACCATAGAAGGCCCCCTCGCCCGGGTTCAGCGTGTACTCGATGCCGGCCGCCCGGGTGGCATCGATCAATGCCTGCTCGGCGCGATCCCATACCGCGTCGCTGCCGACCCGCTTCTCGGGCCGGTCGGAATACTTGACCTTCACGTCCCCGAAGCCGAAGTCGCGGTAGATCGCCAGCAGCAGCTCGATGCCGCGCACCGTCTCTTCGGTGATCATGTCCTCGGTGATGAAGATGTGCGCATCGTCCTGCGTGAACGCGCGCACGCGCATCAGGCCGTGCAGCGCGCCCGAGGGCTCGTAGCGGTGCACCTTGCCGAACTCGGCGTAGCGGATCGGCAGCTCGTGATGGCTGCGGATGCCCTGCTTGAAGATCTGCACGTGGCCGGGGCAGTTCATCGGCTTGATCGCATAGACGCGCTCGTCGGGCGTCTGCGTCAGGAACATGTTCTCGCCGAACTTCTCGAGGTGGCCCGACTGCCGCCACAGCGACACGTCCATGATCTCCGGCGCGTTCACCTCTTCGTAGCCGGCGGCGCGCTGCTTGTCGCGCATGTAGGCGATCAGCGACTGGAAAATCTCCCAGCCCTTCGGGTGCCAGAACACCGCGCCCGGCGCCTCTTCCTGCATGTGGAACAGGTCGAGCTCGCGGCCGATGCGCCGGTGGTCGCGCTTCTCGGCTTCCTCGAGCCGATGCAGGTAGGCGTCGAGATCCTTTTTGTCCGCCCAGGCCGTGCCGTAGATGCGCTGGAGCATCTCGTTGCGCGAGTCGCCGCGCCAGTAGGCGCCCGCGACCTTCATCAGCTTGAAGACCTTCAGCTTGCCGGTCGATGGCACGTGAGGGCCGCGGCACAGGTCGACCCAGTCGCCCTGGCCGTAGAGGCTGATTTCCTCGTTCGCCGGGATGCTCGCGATGATCTCGGCCTTGTAGTGCTCGCCGAGGTCGTTGAAGAAACTGACCGCATCGTCGCGCGACATCACGCGCCGCGTCACCTTCAGGTCGGCCTGCGCGAGCTCGGACATGCGCTGCTCGATCGCGGCCAGATCCTCCGGCGTGAACGGCCGCGAGTAGGCGAAGTCGTAGTAGAAGCCGTCGTCGATCACCGGGCCGATCGTGACCTGCGCTTCCGGGTAGAGCTGCTTGACCGCCTGCGCGAGCAGGTGCGCGCTCGAGTGGCGCAGGATCTCGAGGCCGTCGGGGTCCTTCGCCGTGACGATCGCGACCTTCGCGTCGTGATCGAGCACGAAGCTCGTGTCGACGAGCTTGCCGTCGATGCGGCCGGCCAGCGCGGCCTTGCGCAGCCCCGCGCCGATGCTGCCGGCGATCTCGTCGATCGAGACCGGCTGGTCGAATTTGCGCTGGCTGCCGTCCGGCAGTGTGACGGTCAACACGGCGGATCGATCATCGCTCGTAAGCTTCCCGGCCCGGCTCCACCGGCCGGAAAACAAAGAATGGTAGGCGCGAGTGGGATCGAACCACCGACCACTTCCATGTCAAGGAAGTGCTCTACCACTGAGCTACGCGCCTGTGTGGGGGCGCGAAAGATACCGTACTGCGCGCCCCCGAAGCAACCGAATTCACTGTATTTCAAGACCTTAGCGACCCTGGCGGCGCGGCTCAGCCGGCCCTCAGGCCCGGCAGGCCGAGCTCCACCTTCTTCAGCTGCTCGATGCGGTCGCGCAGCCGTGCCGCCTCCTCGAACTCGAGGTTGCGGGCGCGCCTGAACATCTCGGCCTCGAGCTTCCTGATCTGCCGCAGCGCCTGCTCCGGGCGCAATGCGGTGACCCGCTCCTCGCCGCCGGCCGACCGCGAGCGGCCGCGCGGCCGCGGCGCCTCGCTGCGGGCGCCCTCCATGATGTCGGTGACGGCCTTCTCGATGCCGCGCGGCGTGATGCCGTGTTCGGCGTTGAACGCAATCTGCCGCGCGCGCCGCCGGTTGGTCTCGTCGATCGCCCGCTGCATCGAGCCGGTGACGCGGTCGGCATAGAGGATCGCCCGGCCGTTGAGATTGCGTGCCGCCCGGCCGATCGTCTGGATCAGCGAGTTGTCGGAGCGCAGGAAGCCCTCCTTGTCGGCGTCGAGGATCGCGACCAGCGACACCTCGGGCATGTCGAGCCCCTCGCGCAGCAGGTTGATGCCGACCAGCACGTCGAAGCTGCCGAGGCGCAGATCGCGGATGATCTCGGTGCGCTCGAG
>JBFWSI010000547.1:0-3361 GCA_050248455.1 Gammaproteobacteria bacterium
CAGTTTCGCATGCGCTTTCATCAGATCGGGCAGCCAGGCGATCAGCGCGTCCAGCCAGGCGAGCTTGTAGGCGTACTTGTCGGTGCCGACGGCGGCACCGTTCGGCACGTAGAGATTGAGCAGGAAGAATTCGTCGAAGGCGACGCCGAGCACGCGGCGCTGTTCGTCGGGGAAGTTCGGCAGCGCCGTGACGACCTCGCGCGGCGCGCCGCGGCTCAGTATCGCGACACCGTTGTAGCTCGGTTGACCATGGATCGTCTGCACGTAGCCGAGCGGCGCGAGCGCCTCGCGCGGAAAGGCCGCATCGACGGTCTTGGTCTCCTGTATCGCGAGCACGTCCGGCGCACACTGCGCGCACCACTGCAGCACGTGAGCGAGACGCGCCTTGATCGAGTTGACGTTCCAGGTCGCGACCGAGAACACGGGCGACTCAAATGCGAAAGCCGCCGTGGCGGCGCCGCGCGAGCCAGTCGGTCAGCCATGCTCCGCCGGCGAAGGCCGCGGCGAGCAGCACCGCGAGCGCGAGCCAGGTCCACCACGGCGTGGTGCGGGCGCTCGCAGCGAGGCGGCCGACCGCCGACGACGAGGCGAGCGCGGCCTCGAGCTCGACGAGCCTGGCCTGCGCAGTGTCGAGATTCTTGCGCAGCTCGAGGTTCGCGCTCTGCAGCTCGCCCGCGACCGAGCCGCCACCGACGCCGCCGACGGTCTTGCGCAGCGTCTTCAGTTCTTCCTCGAGCTCGCCGTTCTTCAGCTTCTGCGCGGAGAGCTGGCTCTTGAGATCGGTATTCTCGTTGGTCAGCGCGTCGACCTTCGCGAGATCGGCCGCTTCGGTCTTGCCGCTCTTGGTCGCCGTCTCGAGCTTGCGCAGGCGCTCGCTCAGCGAAATCTTCTCCTGCTTCAGCTGCGCGAGCTGGCTCGCCGCCGGCGGCTCCTTCATCAGGTACGCCGCATCGACCCAGCCGGTGATGCCTTCGGGATCCTTGATCTGCGCGAGCTCGCCCTTGCGTGCGAGCACGGAGAGCTCCGTGCCGGTCGGCAGCACCTTGACGATGGCGCTGTTCAGATCGGCATCCTTGTGCACGCCGACCAGCAGCTTGTCGATCACGAAGGCAGCCTCGGCCGCGACGGCGCGCGGCATGCACAGGACGACCAGCAGCAGGCAGGCGACGCGCAGCATGGGCGGCTTTGTAAACCGATTCAGGACAGGAGTCCAGAACGGCGCAGCAAGGCCTCCGGTTGCGGATCGCGTCCGCGAAAACGGCGGAACAGCGTCATTGCGTCGAAGGCGCCGCCGGTCTCGAGGACCGCCGTCATGAAGTCAACGCCGACCGCGCGATTGAACACGCCTTCGCGCTCGAAACGCGCGTATGCGTCGGCCGCGAGCACTTCGGCCCACTTGTAGCTGTAGTAGCCCGCGGCATAGCCGCCGCCGAAGATGTGGCTGAAGCTGTGCTGGAAGCGGTTCCATGCCGGCGGGATCAGGACCGCCACTTCGCGCCGCACCTCGTCGAGCACCTGCTGCACGTTCAGCTGCGGCGTGTATTCGGCGTGCAGACGGAAGTCGAACAACGCGAACTCGATCTGGCGCAGCATCTTCATGCCGGCCTGGAAGCCCTTGGCCGCGAGCATGCGCTCGAACAGCGCCGCGGGCAGCGCTTCGCCCGTCTCGTGATGGCCGCTCAGCAGATCGATCGCCTCGCGTTCCCAGCACCAGTTTTCGAGGAACTGGCTCGGCAGTTCGACGGCATCCCAGGCGACGCCGTTGATGCCCGACACCGGCGCTTCGTCGATCAGCGTCAGCATGTGATGCAGGCCGTGTCCGAATTCGTGGAAGAGCGTGATCACTTCCTCGTGCGTCAGCAGTGACGGGCGGCCGTCGACGGGCGGCATGAAATTGCAGGTCAGATAGGCGACCGGATACTGCAGTCCGTCGGCGCGACGCCGGCGCACCACGCATTCGTCCATCCATGCGCCGCTGCGCTTGCCGGGGCGCGCGTAGAGATCGAGGTAGAAGAGGCCGCGCAGCCGCCCGTTCGCGTCCGCGATGCGAAAGACCTCGACGTCGGCGTGCCAGGTATCGACGCCGTCGACGCTCGCGATGTCGAGGCCGAACAGCCGCCGCAGCACGCCGAACAGTCCTTCGATCACGCGCGGGGCGGGGAAATAGGGGCGCAGCGCTTCCTGCGAAATGTCATAAGCAGCCTGCCGCAGCTTCTCCGAGACGTAGGCGACGTCCCAGGCTTCGAGCGTGTCGAGACCGAGCTTCTCGCGCGCATGGCGCGCGAGCTCGGCGACTTCGCGCGCCGCATGCGGCTTCGAGCGCGCGGCGAGATCGCGCAGGAATTCAATGACACCCGCGGCGGACGGCGCCATCTTCGTCGCCAGCGAGTAGTCCGCGTAGTGGGCGAAGCCGACGAGCTGCGCGAGCTCGTGACGTAGCGCGAGCATTTCGGCGATCAGCGGTCCGTTGTCGTGGTGTCCGGCGTTGGGCCCCTGATCCGACGCGCGCGTGCTGTACGCGCGGTAGAGCTCTTCGCGCAGCGCGCGGTCCTCGGCATGGGTCATCGCCGGCAGGTAGCAGGGCATGTCGAGCGTCAGCAGCCAGCCGGGCTTGCCGGCCTGCGCGGCGTTCTGCGCGGCGAGACCGAGCAGCGACGGCGGCAGACCGGCGAGGCGCGAAGCGTCCTCGGTATGGAAGTGCCAGGCGCGCGTCGCGTCTAGCACGTGCTCCTCGAACTGCCGGCCGAGCTCGGTGAGGCGCTGCTGGACGGCGCCGAAGCGCGCACGCTTCGTCGCATCGAGCTCGATGCCGCCGAGGCGGAAGTCCCGCACGGCATGGCGCACCACCTGTTGCCGCGCCGGCGACAACTGCGCGAAACCCGCGCCGTCGAGCAGGCTGCGATAGGCCGCGCAGAGCCGGTCGTTCTGCATCTGTGCGGTCCCGTAGCGCACGATCGCCGGCAAGGCTTCGGCATAGGCTGCGCGCAGCGCCTCGCTGTCGGCGACGCTGTGCAGGTGACGGATCGGGGACCACAGCCGGTTCAGGCGATCGTTGTAGTCGTCGAGACGCGCACACAGACCGTCCCAGCCGATGGGGCCCGGTTCGTCGAGCATCGCTTCGATGCCGCGTTCGTTGTCGGCGACGAGGGCGGCGACGGCGGCCGGCACGGCGGCCGGATCGATCGTGGAGTAGCGCGGCAGGCTCGCCAGCGCGGTGCGGAGTTCGGTGGCTAGGGTTGGCGCAGACATCGAAAGCATTGTCCAATCGGGCCCGGGCGGGCAGGAGCCGCGGACTGTAGTGTCGTGTCCCATCAATATCTAGCTCTTCTGCAGCGGGCGGCCCGCAGGGAGCCCAGATATT
>JBFWSI010000548.1:0-3355 GCA_050248455.1 Gammaproteobacteria bacterium
ACCTCGGCGAGCTCGGCCGGCAGGCAGCGATGCTTGCGCGCGACGGCGTGGACCTCGTCGAGCACGCGCTCGGCGCGCGCGAGCTCGCCGGCATCGGCGCCGAGCCGGCTCGAATAGTGGTCGAGCTCGCGCTCGGCCTCGTCGAGGTTGATCGAGGCCTGCTCCATCAGCTCCGCGAGCGCGTGCAGGCCGTCATCGACGCCGGCGAGATCGCGCGCCGCGTGCGCGGCCTGGGCGACGGCGGCGCGCGCGCTGCGGTCGCTGGCGAACACGCGCTGCGCGATCGTCGCGATGCCGTTGCGCAGCCGCTCGCCGTTCGCGGCGCGGCGGTGCGCGGCTTCGAGCTCCGCGAGCTCGGCGGGGGCGATCGGCAGCTGCGCGAGCTCGTCGAGCTGGAAGCGCAGGAACTCGATGCGGCTCGCGGCGTCGCGATGGCCGCCGCGCAGCGCGGCGAGCTCGGCGTCGACGGCGTGCCAGGCGCGGCAGGCCGTGGCGACCTGGCGCGCGAGGGCGAGGTGATCGCCGAACTCGTCGAGCAGGGCGCGCTGGTTCGCCCGCTCGAGCAGCGAGTGATGCGCGTGCTGGCCGTGGATGTCGACGAGGCGATCGCCCAGCGTCTTCAGGAACTGCACCGACACCGGCGCGTCGTTGCAGAACGCGCGCGAGCGGCCGTCGGCGCCGACCACGCGGCGCAGGACGCATTCCTCGCGCGCGTCGATGCCCTGCTCGTCGAGCAGGGCGACGAGATCCGGTCGCGCCGCGAGCTCGAACACGGCCGAAATCGTCGCGCGCTCGGCGCCCGCCCGCACCGCGCCGGAATCGGCGCGATCGCCGAGCGCGAGGCCCACGGCGTCGACTAGGATCGATTTGCCGGCGCCGGTCTCGCCGGTGATCACGGTCAGCCCGGCCTCGAATTCGATGTCGACGCTGCGCACGATCGCGAGATCGCGGATGCCCAGCGCCTTCAGCACGGCGGACGGCCCCACTGCATCTTCGCGCGCAGGGTCGCGAAGTGATCGTGGCCGGCGGGATGCAGCAGGTGCACGCCCGCCTGGTGCTTGGTGATGCGCACGCGATCGCCCGGCCGCCAGCCCGGCAGCGCGAAGCCGTCGGCGTTGACGCTGGAATGCGCGGCATCCTCGGGGCCGACGTCGATCTCGACGCGCGCCGAGTCCGGGATCACGAGCGGCCGGTTGGTCAGCGAGTGCGGACAGATCGGCACGAGCAGGATCGCGGGCACCGCCGGATCGAGGATCGGGCCGCCGCCGGACAGCGCATAGGCCGTCGAGCCGGTCGGCGTCGAGACGATCAGGCCGTCGGCGCGCTGGGTATGCACGAAGCGGCCGTCGACGTAGGTGTTCAGCGTGATCAGGCGCGGCGTGCTCCAGCGCTGGATCACGACGTCGTTCAAGGCCGTGTGCGCGGCGACCACCGCGCCGTCGCGCACGAGCTCGCAGCTCAGCACCGCGCGCGCTTCCTCGACGTAGCGGCCGGCGAGGATCGCGTCCAGGCCCTGCGCGACCTGCTGCGGCGAGAGATCGGCGAGGAAGCCGAGGCGGCCGAGATTGATGCCGAGCAGCGGCACCGCGCGCGGAAAGACCAGCTTCGCGGCGCGCAGCAGGGTGCCGTCGCCGCCGACGGTGATGACGAGATCGCGGTCGGCGACCAGCGCGTCGTCGCGGCCGAGACGATGCCGGCCGGCCAGGGGCGCGGCGGCATCCGCATCGACGACGACGTCGACCGCGTGGCGGTCGAGGACGGCGAGGGCCGCGTCCAGCGCGTCGTGCACCGACGCATCGTCATGCTTGACCACCAAACCGATGCGTTTGAACACTGGCGCTCCTCTGCGCTGCCTGGCCGTCCGGCACTGCTGCCGGTCCCGTCGTCCGGCCCTCGTCATCCGACCCCTGTCTTCCGATGATTGTGCCAAGTCTGCCGGCGGTCCGGAACCGTGCTTTTGCATGGCCTGCGGGCGGGTGCTAGATTTCGGGCGGCAGTCGTTTCCCCGGGTAGCCGCGACATGAACGATCCCTCGCACGGTATCGAGCTCAGCGAACGCGCGCAGCATCTGTTCAAGCTGCTCATCGAGCGCTACATCGCCGACGGCCAGCCCGTCGGCTCGCGCACGCTCGCGCGCGACACCAAGCTCGAGCTGAGCCCGGCGACGATTCGCAACGTGATGGCCGATCTCGAGGATCTGGGCCTGATCAAGTCGCCGCACACCTCGGCCGGGCGCGTGCCGACGGCGCGCGGCTACCGTTTCTTCGTCGACTCGATCCTGACCTGGCGCACCCCCGCGCCAATCGATGTCCAGCGCCTCTCTTCGGACATCCAGAGCGAGCACGACGTCCGTCGCATGCTCGAGCGCACTTCGACGCTGCTGTCCGACATCACGCGCTTCGCCGGCCTCGTGATGATCCCGGCCGTCGACCAGCGCGCATTGCGGCAGGTCGAATTCCTCAAGCTGAACGACAACCGTGTGCTCGCGATCCTCGTCGTCAACGACCGCGAGGTACAGAATCGCATCATCCGCACCGCGCGCCCGTACTCGAGCGCGGAGCTGACCGAAGTCGCCAATTACCTCAATTCGGCCTTCGCCGGGCGCGACATCCGGCAGGTCAAGCACGACATCCTCGCCGAGATGAACGCCGCGCGCGACGAGATGAACCGGCTGATGCAGAACGCGATCGAGATGGCGCAGCAGGTATTCACGGACGAGCAGCAGGGCAAGGACTACGTCCTCGCCGGCCAGACCAATCTGATGGAATTCACCGAGCTCTCGGACATCGACAAGCTGCGCGCGCTGTTCGAGGCCTTCAACCGCAAGCGCGACATGCTCCACCTGCTCGACCAGGCGTTGTGCGCCAACGGCGTCCAGATTTTCATTGGCGAGGAGTCGGGCTACCAGGCCTTCGACGACTGCAGCATCGTGACCTCGACCTACGGCCGCGACGGCGAGTCGCGCGGCGTGCTCGGCGTGATCGGCCCGACCCGCATGCCCTACGAGAAGGTCATCCCCATCGTCGATCTCACCGCCAAGGTACTGAGCTCGGCCTTGAATTCCCTCCAGTAGGCCCCAAGCTAAGCCGCAGACCGTCGTCGCCCGCCCCCGGGCCGGGGCGCGGCGACGTTTTTCCATGCTCTGTGGCGGCCCGCCGGGCCGGCGGTTTGCGGAGGATACGCGTGACGAACGAGGACACAACGCCCGCGGCGACGGACGAGGCGGCGGCCGGGACCGCGCCGACGACGGTGGCGGAACTGCAGGCCGAGATCGAGCGCCTGCGCGGCGAGGTCGACCGCGTGCGCGACGACATGCTGCGCGCGCGGGCCGAAGTCGACAACATTCGCAAGCGCG
>JBFWSI010000549.1:0-3354 GCA_050248455.1 Gammaproteobacteria bacterium
GCCTGCTGCGCGCGGCCGTCGAGGTGCTGCGCGACGACGGCGTCATCGTCTATCCGACCGACTCGACCTACGCGCTGGGCTGTCGCATGGATGCGAAGGACGGCCAGGCGCGCATCCACGCGATCCGCCGCGACGAGGTGCGCCACTACCTGACGCTGGTATGCCCGGATCTCTCCTCGCTCGCGACCCACGCGCGCGTCGACAACCAGGCCTTCCGGCTGCTGAAGTCGCTGACGCCAGGGCCCTACACCTTCATCCTGCAGGCCTCGCGCGACATCCCCAAGCGCATCCTCGATCCGAAGCGCAAGACGATCGGGCTGCGCATTCCCGCGCATCCCGTCGCGCAGGCGCTGCTCGCCGAGCTCGGCGAGCCGCTGCTGAGCGCGACGCTGACCGATCCCCGGCTAGAGCTGCCCTTGCCCGATCCGCAGGATCTCTTCGACCGCTACGCGCACGCGATCGACCTGATGCTCGACGCCGGCGCCTGCGGTCTCGAAGCGACGACGATCCTCGATCTGACCGGTCCGCGGCCGCTGCTCGTGCGCGAAGGCTGCGGCGACGTCTCGCGCGTGCTCGATCTCGACGCCGGCTGAGGCGGAAGGCGCGGCGTGCCGGCACCCCCTCTCCCGCGATTCGCAGGCCGGGCGGGGGCGAGGACACGGGTTGGACGGGGGTGGTGTTCAATGCAACAATCATGGCCTCGAATCCGATCCCGATACCGCTGCCGGACGGCGGTCGCAGTGTGACGGCCGTTGCGCCGGATGTGGGGTGGGGATCCCGGCTTGGCCGATGGCGCCGGTGCTGGTCCGGATGGACGGACTGGTAAGCTGGCTCCCCCGCCCGGTCGGGAGGCCGGACCGCGTGGGAGGCGGCCGGTCGCCGGCGGTCGCGACGACGAACCCACGATCGTTCACTCGAGTCCGAAAGACATCACCTCATGAGCCTCATCGCGAACAAGCGCGTCCTGTCCGGCATGCGGCCGACCGGTCAGCTGCACCTCGGTCACTACCACGGCGTGCTGAAGAACTGGGTCCAGCTGCAGCACGAGTACGAATGCTTCTTCTTCGTCGCCGACTGGCACGCGCTGACCACCAGCTACGAGGCCACGGGTGTCATCAGCGACAGCGCCTTCGACATCGTCGTCGACTGGCTGTCGGTCGGCATCAACCCCGGCGAGGCGACGATCTTCGTGCAGTCGCGCGTGCCGGAACACGCCGAGCTGCATCTGCTGCTGTCGATGATCACGCCGATCAGCTGGCTGGAGCGCGTGCCGACCTACAAGGATCAACAGGAAAAGCTCAAGGAACGCGATCTGTCGACCTACGGTTTCCTCGGCTATCCGCTGCTGCAGACCGCCGACATCCTGATCTACAAGGCCGGCCACGTGCCGGTCGGCGAGGACCAGGTCGCGCACATCGAGCTGTCGCGCGAGATCGCGCGGCGCTTCAATTTCCTCTACGGGCGTGAGCCCGGCTTCGAGGAGAAGGCGGAGGCCGCCGTGCGCAAGCTCGGCAAGCGCAATGCGAAGCTCTACGAGGAGCTGCGCAAGCGCTACCAGGAAGAGGGCGATCCGGAAGCGCTCGCGCGCGGTCGCGCCTTCCTCGACGCGCAGCAGAACATCTCGCTTGGCGATCGCGAGCGCCTGCTCGGCTACCTCGAGGGCGGCGGCAAGGTCATCCTGCCGGAGCCGCGGGCGCTGCTGACGCCGGAATCGAAGATGCCGGGCCTCGACGGCGAGAAGATGTCGAAGTCCTACAACAACACGATCGCGCTGCGTGAAGCGCCGGACTCGGTGCGCACCAAGCTGCGCACGATGCCGACCGATCCCGCGCGCGTGCGCCGGACCGATCCCGGCGATCCCGCGAAATGCCCGGTGTGGAAGTTCCACGAGATCTATTCTTCCTCCGACGTGAAGCAGTGGGTGCAGGAAGGCTGTCGCAGCGCCGGCATCGGCTGCCTGGACTGCAAGCAGCCCGTGATCGAGGCCGTGCTGAAGGAACAGGCGCCGATCCGCGAGCGCAGCGAGGAATTCCTCGCCGACCCCGACACCGTGCGCGCGATCGTCGACGAGGGCTGCGAAGCGGCCCGCGTCGCCGCGCGCGAGACGCTCGAGGAAGTGCGCGAAGTCATGAACCTGAGTTATCGCCGATGACGGATCCGACGAGCGACGACGACATCGAGCTGCGGCAGGGCGCCGATGCGGCGCCTCAGCCGCCGCAGCAGGCGGAGATGCCGTTCGCGATCGTGCAGGGCACGCCGATCACGGAGCCGCCCAAGGATCTCTACATTCCGCCCGACGCGCTGGAAGTGTTTCTCGAGGCTTTCGAGGGGCCGCTCGATCTGCTGCTCTATCTGATCAAGCGGCAGAACCTCGACATCCTCGACATCCCGATCGCGCGCATCACCGAGCAGTACATGTCCTATATCGACATGATGCAGGGACTGAAGCTCGAGCTCGCGGCGGAGTATCTCGTGATGGCCGCGATGCTCGCCGAGATCAAGTCGCGCATGCTGCTGCCGCGGCCGCCGGGCGTGCCCGAAGAGGAAGCGGACCCGCGCGCCGAGCTCGTGCGCCGACTGCAGGAATACGAGCGCTACAAGAAGGCCGCCGAGGATCTCGACGCGCTGCCGCGGCTCGAGCGCGAGCTGCAGCGCGTGGTCGTCGCCTTCGAGCACCGCGAAGTGCGCGCGGCGCCGCCGGCCGTGACGCTCGAAGCCGTGCTCGCCGCCTTCCGCGACGTGCTCCGCCGCGCGGCGATGTTCACCGATCACCGCGTGCAGCGCGAGCCGCTGTCGGTGCGCGAGCGCATGAGCATCGTGCTCGAGCGTGCGCGCAGCGACGGCTTCACGCCGTTCAGTGCGATGTTCAGCGTCGAGGAGGGCAAGGCCGGTGTCGTCGTGACCCTGCTCGCCGTGCTCGAGCTGCTGCGGCAGGCGCTGATCGAGCTCGTGCAGAACGACGAGCGCGCTCCGATCTACATCAAGCGCGCCGCCTGAATCACCTGACGCCAGACAATCGCAGCCGACATACGCATGGAACAGCCGCCACTGAAGACCCTGCTCGAAGCCGCCATCATGGCCGCGGACGGCCCCATCGGCCTCGACCGCCTCACCGGCATGTTCGCCGATCTCGCCGAGGAGGCGCCGACTCCGGAGGACTACGCCACTGCGCTCGCCGAGCTGCGGCAGGACTATGCCGAGCGCGGCATAGAGCTCGCCGAGGTCGCCGGCGGCTGGCGCTTCCAGACGCGCGCCGCCTGCGCGCCTTGGATCAATCGCCTGTGGGAGGAGCGCAAGCCGCGCTATTCCCGCGCGCTGCTCGAGACGCTTGCGATCATCGCCTACCGCCAGCCG
>JBFWSI010000550.1:0-3353 GCA_050248455.1 Gammaproteobacteria bacterium
CCGGATTCGCTTCGCTCATCCGGGCTACAAGAGTCGTCCAGAGCACGGAGGACGCAAAGGGTGTTTGAACGCTCCGTCGATCATTCCTCTTCCCCGTGGCTATATAGCTGGGCGCAAATCCACTCCCCTGGCAGTTCGATAGCGTATGCCCGTGTAGAAACCTCCGACGTCATGCCCGCGCAAGCGGGCAGCCACGCACTACCCCGGTGTCCAGGAAGAATCGCCCGACGGAGATCTCCTCGTCAGGCGTGGATTCCCGCTGGCGCGGGAATGACGGTACACAACACGCAGTGGAGCGCATTTACGCTCAGCTATATGGATTAATCGGCATGTCCGTGCGCGAAGGCTCCAGGATTGCTTCGCTCACCCCGGTCCCAGCATCCGCCGCGGATCGACCCAGGCGTCGAACTGCTCGGCGCCGATGCCGCCCATCGCGAGTGCCGCTTCGCGCAGGCTCGTGCCCGTGTCGTGCGCGTGCTTCGCGATCCGCGCGGCGCGCTCGTAGCCGATGTGCGGCGTCAGCGCAGTGACCAGCATCAGCGAGCGCGACATCAGCTCCGCGGCGCGCGCGGCGTCGATCTCGATGCCGTCGACGCAGTGGGTCGTGAAACTCGTCATCGCGTCCGTCAGCAGGCGCAGGCTGTCGAGCACGTCGTAGGCGATCAGCGGCTTGTACACGTTCAGCTCGAACTGCCCCTGGCTCGCGGCGAAGCCGATCGCGACGTCGTGGCCGATGACCTGCGCGCAGACCATCGTCAGCGCCTCGACCTGCGTCGGGTTCACCTTGCCCGGCATGATCGAGCTGCCGGGCTCGTTCTCCGGCAGCCGCAGCTCGCCGAGGCCCGCGCGCGGGCCGCTGCCCATCAGGCGGATGTCGTTCGCGATCTTCGTCAGCGCTATCGCGAGCACGCGCAGCGCGCCGTGCAGACCGACCAGCGCCTCGTGGCCGGCGAGGGCGGCGAAGCGATCCTCGGCGACGGTGAACGGCGCACCGAGTCGCGTCGTGAGCATGGCGGCGACGCGCGTCCCGAACTCGGGATGCGTGTTGATCCCGGTGCCGACCGCAGTGCCGCCGATCGCGAGCGTGTGCACGGGCGGCAAGGCGAAGCGGATCGCGTCTTCGGCGAGCGCGAGCTGCGCGGCGTAGCCGCCGAATTCCTGGCCGAAGCTCACGGGCGTCGCGTCCTGCAGATGCGTGCGGCCGATCTTGACCACGTCCGCGTAGGCGTCCGCCTTGCGGCGGAGCGCGCCGCGCAGCGCGGCCAGTGCATCGAGCAGCGGCGCGACGGCGCGCACGGCCGCGACGTGCATCGCGGTCGGAAACACGTCGTTCGACGACTGACCGCGATTGACCTCGTCGTTCGGATGCACGCGGCGCTCGTCGCCGACACCGCCGCCGAGCGCGAGCGAGGCGAGGTTCGCGACGACCTCGTTGACGTTCATGTGAGTCTGCGTGCCCGAGCCCGTCTGCCACACGGACAGCGGAAACTGCGCGTCGAGCTCGCCCGCGGCGACGCGCGCGGCGGCGTCGGCGATCGCCTGGGCCTTGTCGCTCGGGAGCAGGCCCAGCGCGGCGTTCGCTTCGGCTGCCGCCCGCTTGATCTCGGCGATTGCGTGCACGACGGCGGGCGGCATCCGCTGTTCGCCGATCGCGAAATAGCGCCGGCTGCGTTCGGTCTGGGCGCCCCACAGCGCCTTCGCCGGCACGTCGATGGGGCCCATGCTGTCGCGTTCCTGTCGTGTATTCGCCATGGTGACCTCTTGAATCCGCGCGTGAGGCAAGCACTTTCCCCACGGATGAAGGACGAGTCTGCCGGCGCGATGTCCGCAACGGCGGGCGCAGGCAGCAGCGCCGGCAAATCGTGGCACAATCCCGGCACCGCGCACTCGCGCACGACCCCGATCAATCCATTTTCCGAGCCCTCATGAGCATCAAAGGCAAGGCCTGCATCGCGGGCATCCACGAACATCCGACCCGCAAGGCCGAAGGCATCCCGCTCGCGCAGCTGCATGCGGAAGACGCGCGCGGGGCGCTGGCCGACGCGGGCCTGTCCATCCGGGACGTCGACGCCTACTTCTGCGCCGGCGACGCGCCGGGGCTGGGTGCGCTGTCGATGGCCGAATACCTGGGCCTGAAGCTGCGTCACATCGACAACACCGAGACCGGCGGCTCCTCCTACCTGCTGCACGTCAGCCATGCGGCGCAGGCGATTGCGGCCGGCAAGTGCAAGATCGCCCTGATCACGCTTGCCGGCAAGCCGCGCACGGGCGGCACCCAGCCCGGCCGTCCGCCGATGTCCGGCACGCCGCCGGACGCCGCCTTCGAGCTGCCGTTCAAGCCGACGGTGCTGAACGTCTACGCGATGTGCGCACGTCGCCACATGCACGAGTTCGGCACGACCTCCGCCCAGCTCGCGTGGATCAAGGTCGCCGCCTCGCAGCACGCTCAGCACAATCCGCACGCGATGCTGCGCGAAGTCGTCACGGTCGAGGACGTGCTCGCCTCGCCGGTCGTCGCCGATCCGCTGCACCGGCTAGACTGCTGCGTCGTGTCCGACGGCGGCGGCGCGCTGGTCGTCGTCGCGCCGGAGATCGCGCGCCAATTGAAGCGCCCCGTCGTGCGCGTGATCGGCGCGGGCGAGGCGATCAAGCACAGCAACGGCGGCGCGATCGACATCACCTACTCGGCCGGCACCTGGTCCGGCGCGCGAGCCTTCGAGGAAGCGGGCGTTGCGCCCGCCGACATCAAGTACGTGTCGCTCTACGACAGCTTCACGATCACGGTGCTGATGCAGCTCGAGGATCTCGGTTTCTGTCGCAAGGGCGAGGGCGGGCGCTTCGTCGCCGACGGCAATCTGATCAGCGGCGTCGGCAAGCTGCCGTTCAACACCGACGGCGGCGGTCTCTGCAACAACCATCCCGGCAATCGCGGCGGCATGACGAAGATCCTCGAAGCCGTGCGCCAGCTGCGCGGCGAGGCGCATCCCGCCGTGCAGGTGAAGCACTGCGATCTGGCGCTCGCGCACGGCACGGGCGGCTATCTCGGCACGCGCCACGGCAGCGGCACGCTGATACTGGAAAGGACCTGATCAATGACGGAGCAGAAGAAGGACGTCGCCGACGTCGCGCTCGAACCCTACTGGGCCGCCGCTCGCGAAGGCAGGCTGCTGTTGAAGCGCTGCCGGGCCTGCGGCCAGACGCATTACTATCCGCGCGCGCATTGCCCGTTCTGCCTGGCGGACGACGGCGAATGGATCGAAGCCTCGGGCGTCGGCGCGATCTACTCGTGGAGCGTCGAGCGTCGCGGGCAGCCGCCCTACGCGATCGCCTTCGTCATGCTCGCCGAAGGGCCC
>JBFWSI010000551.1:0-3352 GCA_050248455.1 Gammaproteobacteria bacterium
AGTAGCGGTTTAAGCCTTGCGGCCATGTGCTGGATCGCGACGTCGGCCTGCGGCAGGTAGCCGGCGCAGTTCTGGAAGATGTGCTGCTTCTCCGGGTAGATCTCGAGCTTGACCTCGACGCCGGCGTCGAGTGCGCGGTGGGCGAGGCGCACGGAGTCGTCGAGCAGCGTCTCCTCGTCGCCGACCTGGATGTACAGCGGCGCGATGCCCTTCAGATCGGCATACAGCGGCGAGGCATAGGGATCGCGCGTGCTCTTGCCGGCCAGGAACAGCGCGCCCAACTGCTGGATCGCGGGCTTCTGCACGCACATGTCGACGGCGGCGCGCGTCTGCATCGACTCGCCGGCCGCTTCCATGTCCGCCCACGGCGAGATCGGCACCGCGCCGGCCGGCTGCGCGACGCCGTCGTCGCGCAGCTTCAGCAGCGTCGCGACGCACAGGCCGCCGCCCGCGGAGTCGCCGGAGATCGCGATGTGCTCGGCCTTGATGCCCTGGGACAGCAGCCAGCGATAGGCGGTGACCGAGTCGTTGACGGGCGCCGGATGCGGATGCTCCGGGGCGAGGCGGTAGTCGAGCACCAGCGCCCGGCAGCCGATCGCCTTCGCCATGTGGCCCGCCATGCGCTTGTGCGTGTTCGCCGAGCAGAACACGTAGCCGCCGCCGTGCACGTACTGCAATACGCGATCGGTCTTCGCGCCGTCGGGCGTGACGCTGATCGCCGGCACGCCGCCGGCATCGACGTTCTCGTACTTCACGCCGGGCGGCTCGGCCGTCATCTCGGCGAACATCTCGGCGTTCACGCGCATCTCGGCCAGCGTCGCGTTCGGATTGGCGAGTGCCGCCTCGTTGAACTTGCGGTAGGCGTCGCGCAGATCCTGGGCAGTCCGAATACTCATCGAAGACCTCCTTCACGGCCTTTTCGGGGCGTCGTTATCGATACTCCTGCGCCGCCCCGGCGGGCAGGACGGCACGCCGCGATGATATCGGGCCGGCCGGCGGCGCGGAACCGAGGGTGCAGTCCGCCGGTGTGACGCAGCGCTACAATGCGCTGCCCGCACAGCAGACCTTCACCTCATGCCCGGCTCCAGCGACGCGCAGCGTCCATCGTCGTCCAAGAACCTGCGCCAGCTCGGCCTGCTGTGGCGCTTCGTGCGGCCTTATCGCGCACGCGTCGCCGCGGCGGCGGTGGCCCTGCTCGTTGCGGCCTCGAGCGTGCTCGCGATCGGGCAGGGCCTGCGCCTCGTGATCGATCGCGGCATCGCAGCCGGCAATCCCGGGCTGCTGGACGAGGCGCTGATCGGGCTGTTCGTCGTGATCCTGGTGATGGCGGCCGCGACCTTCGGCCGCTTCTACCTGGTGACCTGGCTCGGCGAGCGCGTGACGGCCGACATCCGGCGCGCCGCCTTCGATCACATCCTCGCGCTCTCGCCCGCCTTCTTCGAGCTGACGCGCACGGGCGAGGTCATCTCGCGCCTCACCAACGACACGCAGATCCTCGAGACCGTCGTCGGCTCCTCGGCCTCGTTCGCGCTGCGCAACCTGCTGCTGATGATCGGTGCCGTCGTGATGCTCGCGCTGACCTCGGCGAAGCTCACCCTGCTCGTGCTCGTCGGCGTGCCGGTCGTGTTCCTGCCGATCGCCGTCACCGGACGTCGTCTGCGCCAGCTCTCGCGCGCGAGCCAGGATCGCGTCGCGGACGTCGCGGCCTACGTCGACGAAACTCTGCACGAGATTCGCACCGTGCAGGCCTACGTGCACGAAGACGCCGATCGCGCGCTGTTCACCGAGCGCGTCGAAGCGCAGTTCGGCACCGCGCGCCGCCGCGTCCTGGTGCGCGCCGCGATGATCGCGGCCGTCATCCTGCTGAGCTTCTCGGCGATCGGCGCGATCCTGTGGGTCGGCGGCCACGACGTCGTCGCGGGACGACTGTCGCCGGGCGATCTGTCGGCCTTCGTGTTCTATTCGGTGATGGTCGCGGGCGGCGTCGGCGCGATCGCGGAAGTGTGGGGCGAACTGCAGCGGGCGGCCGGCGCCGCCGAGCGCCTGGTCGAGCTGCTCGCGACCGCACCCGCCATCACGCCGCCGCCGGCGCCGCGCGCCCTGCCCGTGCCGGCGCGCGGCGCGGTGCGCTTCGAGGCCGTCGGCTTCGCCTATCCCGCGCGCCCGACGACGCCGGCGTTGCGCGATTTCTCGCTCGAGGTCGCGCCGGGCGAGAAGCTCGCGCTGGTCGGGCCGTCCGGCGCCGGCAAGACGACCGTGTTCCAGCTGCTGCTGCGCTACTACGACCCGCAGTCGGGCAGCGTGCGCTTCGACGGCGTCGATGTCCGCGAGCTCGACCCGCGCGAACTGCGCCGCCACATTGCGCTGGTACCGCAGGACCCCGTGATCTTCGCGGCGAGCGTGCGCGACAACGTCTGCTATGGGCGGCCCGGGGCCAGCGACGCCGAGGTCGAAGCCGCCTGCCGCGCGGCCTTCGCCTGGGAATTCGTCGAACGCCTGCCGCAGGGACTCGCGAGCACGCTGGGCGAGCGCGGCGTGCAGCTGTCCGGCGGCCAGCGCCAGCGCCTCGCCATCGCACGCGCGATCCTTGCCGACAGGCCGCTGCTGCTGCTCGACGAGGCGACCAGCGCGCTGGACGCCGAGTCCGAGCGCCTCGTGCAGCAGGCGCTCGCGACGTTGATGCGCGATCACACCACGCTGATCATCGCCCATCGGCTCGCGACGGTGCTGCACGCCGATCGCATCGTCGTGCTCGACCAGGGCCGCATCGTCGAGGTCGGCACGCACGCCGCGCTGAGCCAGGCCGGCGGCCTCTATGCGAAGCTCGCCGCACTGCAGTTCCACGTCTAGGCCGGCGCGGGCGAGCCGAACCGGGGATTCGCTGCGCTCATCTCGGCGACGAATGCGTGGCTTCCGCGGCGCGACGTCTCTTATCCTTGGCCTCCTGGATGCATACGCAAGCGGAGGAGATCGTCATGGACTTCGGATTCGTCTTCATGGGTTCCTGCCAGGTCGCGCCGCAGGTCAGGCACGCGGAAGAGCGCGGCTACTCGCACGGCTGGCTCTACGATTCGCAGATGCTCGGCAGCGAGGTCTACGCCTCGCTCGCGCTGTGCGCGGCGGCGACGAAGAAGATCAAGCTCGGGCCCGGCGTCACCAATCCGAAGTCGCGCATCGCGCCGCTGACCGCCTGCGGCATGGCGACGATCAACCAGATCGCGCCGGGCCGCGCGATCCTCGGCATCGGCACCGGCAACACGACGCGGCGCACGCTGGGCATGCCGGCCGCGCGTCTCGACGAGCTGCGCGATCACATCGTCGTGTGCCAGGGGCTCTTCAAGAACCAGATCAC
>JBFWSI010000552.1:0-3346 GCA_050248455.1 Gammaproteobacteria bacterium
CCGCAGCGGCGGCAGGAGGATCCCGCATGAATCAGCCCGACATCAAGAAACTCGTGAAGGAGAAATATGCCGAGGCGGCACGTGAAGTCGCAGCGGGCAGCCGTGGCGACTGCTGCGACCGTAGATCGACGGCGTTTCGCGATTGCGAGTCCATCACCGGTGATCTTTATGCAGCGGACGAGCTCGGCGCCGTGCCGCAGGCCGCTGCCGCAGCCTCCCTCGGCTGCGGCAACCCGACGGCACTCGCGGCCTTGGCGCCTGGCGAGACCGTACTCGATCTGGGCTCCGGCGGCGGGATGGACGTCCTGCTGTCCGCCAGACGCGTCGGCCCGACCGGTAAAGTTTATGGGCTCGACATGACCGATGAAATGTTGGCACTCGCTCGCGAAAACCAGAGCCGGGCCGGCGCGACGAACGTCGAATTCCTGAAAGGGGAGATCGAACATATCCCGCTCGGCACAGGGGCGGTCGACGTGATCATTTCGAACTGTGTGATCAACCTGTCCGGGGATAAAGATCGGGTCCTGCGCGAGGCATTCCGCGTCCTGAAGCCCGGCGGGCGCTTCGCCGTCTCCGATGTGGTGACCCGGGGCAAAGTACCAGAAGACGTGCGTAGCAACATGCTCGCGTGGATAGGCTGCGTCGCGGGGGCGCTCGACATGGAAGTCTATCGGGCGAAACTCGCGGCGGCCGGATTCGAGGACATCGACATCGAACCCACCCGCATCTACCGTGCCGCGGACGCGCGCACTCTCCTTGCCGAAAAGGGGCTGGACGCCGATGGAATCGCGCCGCTCGTCGATGGCAAGTTCATGAGCGCTTTCATCCGGGCGCGCAAACCCGGGAGTTGCCGTGCATGAGCCCGGGATTCGCAGTGGCCGCGTGTCGAGGTGCGCGTCATTTCGTACTGCAAGACGGTCGCGGTGCGAGGCAAGCGGCCATGGGCACCTCGCGGGGCGACCTGCGGCCGGTTGTCCCGATGACGCCGACGTCGGCGACATCGCATAGGTCGATTGCCCCGCTTCGAAGGGGCATTTTCGCCGCGCCTCCAACTTGACCCACGTCAACGCGACCGGGGATTCGTCCGCCGATTATTCCAGCGTGCAGCCGATGGGCTGCAGGTGTGCACATCTGCGGACGCGACAGGGGGGCCTATGTGGAAGCGGTCGGGACTACTGGGCTTGGCGGCCGGGCTCGCCTGCGGCGGCGCGACGGCGGCGACGCTGCAGGGCGTGGTGAAGGACCGGGACGGCAAGGCGCTGCAGGGCGTCTTCGTGATGGCGTCGCAGGCGGAGCGGAAGATGAGCACCGCCGTCGTGTCCGATGCCGACGGGCGCTTCGTCATTCGCGATCTCTACCCGGGGCAATATGCGCTGTCCGCGACGCGCATCGGCTATGCGCCCGCCAAGGTGCCCGAATACGGGCTCGGCTACGACGGCGGCCAGCAGGACTTCGCGCTCTCGACTACCGATCCCACCAACCAGCTGCCTAGCAACATGTGGCTCGCCGCCCTGCCCGACGGTGAGTTCAAGGCGCGCTTCATCACGGGCTGCACGATCTGTCACGACCCCGGCTCGGAGATACTGCGCAGGCCGCGCAACGAACAGGAGTGGGAAGCGGCGATCCAGATGATGCGGGACAACCTCGACGTCTACAGCGTCATTCCGAAGTTCGAGCCGAAGGAGCTGGCGACCTGGCTGGTCGAACAGAAGTTCGCGACCAAGCCCGCCGACGTCCCGATCCCCGATCCCGGCAAGGACGGCACCGCGAAAACCACCATCACGATCTACGACGTCGGCTACCCGGATTCGTGGGCCCACGACATGATCATCGAGCCCGCGACGGGCGCGGCCTGGGTCGGCGACTATCCGTACGACGAGCTGGTGCGCATCGATCCCGTCACCGGCGAGCAGCAGCGCTACAAGCTGCCGACCAAGGGCGGCGGCATGCACACGCTGCACTTCGACACTCACGGCAAGCTGTGGATCACGCTGCAGCTCGCCGACATGGTCGCGAGCTTCGATCCCGCCACCGGCGCGTTCCAGCTGTACCGCGGTTTCCGCAAGGGCTCGCTGATCCATTCCTTCGCGTACGACGAGCAGGGGCTCGTGAAGTTCGACCGGCAGGGCCGCATGTGGCTGTCGGAGTTCGGCACGAACTCGGTCGCGAGCCTCAATCCCGAGACGGGGGAAATCAAGGAATACGATCTGCTCGGTGCGGAAGGGCACACCTACGGCATCGCGCTCGACAGCAAGGATCGCGTGTGGTTCACGAAGTACGTCGAGAACATCTACGGCATGCTCGATCCCGCGACCGGCCAGGTCGTCGAGAAGCAGATGCCGCGGCCGGAGAGCGCCCCGCATCGCATGTGCATCGATGACCAGGATCGGCTGTGGATCCCGAACTCGGGCTACGGCACGCTCGCGCGCTACGACATCGCCACCGATACGCTCGAGGAGTTCGAGCTGCCCGACAAGGACGTCTTTCCCTATGCGTCGCGCTACGACGGCGCGACCGGCACGGTGTGGGTGCAGGGCAACGGCACGAGCTCGATCTACCGCTTCGATCCCGTGACGAAGCGCTTCACGAGCTATCGCATGCCGCTGCCGCTGTCGTACGGCCGCATGGTCGCCTTCGACTACAAGACCGGATCGGTGTGGACCTCGCTGTCGAACTACCCGAACAAGCACACCGGGCGTCCGACCGGCTCGCTGGTGCGCTTCTCCGGGGTCGAACCACCGCAACGGGAGTCATTGGCGGGCCGGTGATCGCGCGCGATGATCGTCGCCCTGCTCATCTTGCACGGTCTGCTGTCGGTCGCGCTGCTGGGCGCGCTGACGCATCAGGCCGTGGCGCTGTGGTGGCCGGCGCGGCGCGGCGGACAGCGTTTCGTCGATCGTTTCCGCGGGCGTCAGGCCGGCGCGTTCACGAATGCGATCGTCGTGCTCTACGTGCTCACCTTCGTGCTCGGCGCCGTGCTCTATCCGAGCTATCGCATCGACGTCAGGGTGGTACTCGAAGACATGGGCGTCTACGCGCCGACCGGCGCTTTCGAGCTCAAGGAGCACTTCGCCGCGCTGGGGCTCGGCCTGCTGCCGGCCTACTGGTACTGCTGGCGCCAGCCCGCCGGCGATCTCCGCTGGACGCGCCGTCTGCACGCCGCCTATCTCACGCTCAGCGCGTGGTACGGCTTCGTCACCGGGCACGTGCTGAACAATCTGCGAGGCCTCGGCGCATGATGACGGGCCGCCTGCTGCCGCTGTTCAGCACGGCGTACGCGCTCTGCTACGGCTATGCCGCCGCCGCCCATCTGCAACTCTTCATCTACTATCCGGCGCTCGGTGAA
>JBFWSI010000553.1:0-3343 GCA_050248455.1 Gammaproteobacteria bacterium
TCGCGATAGCCTTCGAGCGGATAGCGCGACATCGAGGCGCCGAGGAACACGAGATCGTCGAAGTGCGGCAGGCGCCGCTTCGCGCCCCAGCCGCGGATGTCGTAGATGCCCTCGGTCGCCGCGCGCTGGATCTCGTGGATGACGTCGCGATCGAACAGCGCCGATTCGATCAACCCCGGTGGCTTTCCGTACATCTCGCTGTCCTCAATACGCGTCGGCGTGATCGACGTGGAAGTGGTAGAGGCGCCGCGCCGAGCCGTAGCGCCGGAATTCGCGGGCGTCGAGATCGACGCCGGCGGCGGCGAGCAGCGTCGCGAGCGCGGCGGCCTGCGCGTCGTCGAGCTCCTTCTCGACGCAGTCCGCGCCGAGATCGGCGACCTTGCCGCGCACGTACAGCTCGGCCTCGTAGATCGAGTCGCCGAGCGCGGCGCCGGCGTCGCCGCAGACGACGAGCCGGCCCTTCTGCGCCATGAACGCCGACAGGTGACCGACCGAGCCGTGCACGACGATGTCGACGCCCTTCATCGAGATGCCGCAGCGTGCCGAGGCGTCGCCCTCGATGACGACCAGCCCGCCGCGGCCCGTCGCCGCTGCCGACTGGCTCGCGTTGCCCTTGACGCGCACGCAGCCCGACATGATGTTCTCGGCGAGCCCGGTCGCGGCATTGCCGTGCACCGTGACGCGCGCGTGCTTGTTCATGCCCGCGCAGTAGTAGCCGACGTGGCCGTGGATCTCGACGTCGAGCGGCGCATCGATGCCGACCGCGAGCGCATGATCGCCGACCGCATTGAGCACCTTGACGCGCCCTCCGGCAGTGCCGGCGGCATCGTGCAGCGCCTGGTTCAGCTCGCGCACGGTGTGCGTCTTCAGATCGAAGGTCCTGTCTGCATTCATGTTCGTGACTTCCGGAAGTGACGGGGACACGACACTAGCCCGCTTTAGCGAGCGTGCCGCCTAGCGCCAGGCCCTGCGCGCCCGCGCCTTCCCAGACGTAGACCGTCGCCGGCTCCGGCTCCCACAGGCGCGCGGCCGCGACGCCCGGCAGGCGGGCGATCGCGCGATATTCCGAGGCCATCGCGACCCAGTCATCGGTTTCGGCCATCACCGCCGGCTTGCAGGCGATCGGATCGCGCAGCACGGCGAAACCGTCGCTGGTGCCGATCGTGAAGGTGTAGAAGCCGTCGAGCTCGACCAGCGCGCGGCGCAAGGCCTGCTCGAGCGTCGCGCCCTGGCGCAGCTGGACGTCGAAGAACTGCGCCGCGACTTCGGTGTCGTTCTCGGTGTGGAACACGGCGCCGAGCTTCGCGAGCTTGCGGCGCAGCCGGTTGTGGTTCGACAGCGAACCGTTGTGCACGAGGCACAGATCGCTGCCGGTCGAGAACGGGTGCGAGCCGGCCGTGGTCACCGCGCTTTCGGTCGCCATGCGCGTATGGCCGATCACGTGGCTGCCCTTCATCGTGCGCAGGCCGAAGCGCTCGGCGACTTCACCCGGCAGGCCGACCTCCTTGTAGATCTCGATGTGGCGCCCGGCGCTGACGAGCGCGACGTCGGGCAGCGCCTCCTGCAGGAACCGCCGGACATCGGCCTCGGCGGCCGCCACCGTGAGCAGGCAGTGCGTGTGGAGGCGCCGGTGATCGGCGGCGCTCTCGAAGGCCTCGGCGAGACGCGCCGCGGCCCCTGCCCAGTCGTAGTCCAGCGCCGGGTGCTGCAGCACCAGCTTGAGCGTGCCCGCCGGCACGGGATCGCGGTAGATCGCGAAGCCCGTGCTGTCGGGGCCTCGCTGGGTCATTTCGAGCAGCATCGGTTCGAACAGCGCGCCGAGTCTGTCCTCGAGCGCACGATTCTTCAGAAACAGGCCGACGATTCCGCACATGGCAGGACTCCTCAATAGAACTCGAGATAGCGATCGACTTCCCAGTCGGACACGTGGCGCGAGTACTCGACCCACTCCATGCGCTTGAGCTTGATGAACTCGGCGATCAGCCCCGCGCCGAGCTGCTCGCCGAACAGCGGATCCGCCGCCAGCGCGTCCAGCGCCTGGCCGAGGTTCTGCGGCAGCACCGCGATGCCCCGCGCCTGCAACTCGGCCGGCGTCAGCTCGTAGAGATTCAGGTTCTGCGGCTCCCCCGGATCGAGCTTGCGCGCGACGCCGTCCATGCCCGCCGCGATCACGGCCGCGATCGCGAGATACGGATTGCAGCTTCCGTCGGCGAGACGCATCTCGAGGCGACCGTAGGGGATGCGCACCATCGAGGTCCGGTTGTTGTCGCCGTAGGTCACGTAGGCCGGCGCCCAGGTCGCACCCGACAGGCTCTCGCCGACGACGAGGCGCTTGTACGAGTTCACGCTGGGCGCGAGCAGGGCCGTCAGCGCCGGCGCATGCGCGAGCAGGCCGCCGAGGAAGTGATAGGCGAGCTTGCTCAGGCCGAGCTTGCGCCTGTCCTTGTCGTCGTGGAACAGGTTGCCGACGGCGGCGTCCGCCAGCGACAGATGCATGTGCATGCCGCTGCCCGTCCGGTGCCGGAACGGTTTCGGCATGAAGGTGCAGACGAGGCCGAGCTCCTTCGCGATCTCGCCGGCCGCCATGCGGAAGAACACGAAGCGATCGGCGGCGGTCAGCGCGTCGCTGTAGGTATAGTTGATCTCGAACTGGCCGTTCGCGTCCTCGTGATCGATCTGGTAGACGTCGAAGCCGACGCTCTGCAGCGCGCTGACCAGCCGCTCGAGCATCTCGCGGTTGCGCGAGAGCCCCTTGTAGTCGTAGCAGGGCTTGTCCAGCGTGTCGCCTTCGTCCGCCGGCGCGAGCGCGCCGTCGGCCCGGCGCTTCAGGATCATGAACTCCGGCTCGATGCCGACGTTCACGGTCCAGCCCTTGGACTTCGCCGCCTCGACCTGCTGGCGCAGCACGTAGCGCGTGTCGTAGGGGTAGGCCTTGCCCTTGACGCGACCGTCGCAAACGATGCGCGCATAGCCCGGCTGCCACGGCACCAGCGACAGCGTGTCGAGATCGCCGACGGCCATGTAGTCGGCATCGTGCGGGCCCATGCCCATGCCCCACACCGCGAAGCCGGCAAAGCCCGCCCCGGCCGTCAGGATGTCCTCGAAGTGCGCGACCGGCACCGACTTCGTCTTCGCCACGCCGTGGAGATCGACGAACTGCGCGAGCACGTAGCTCACGCCGTTGTCCTTGAGGAATTTCTGCGCCTGCTTCGGATTCATGACGTCTCCCCTTTATCTGTGTGGTTCACGCGGTGCCGTCGGGCGGCATGCCGAGGAAATCGCGATTGCCGGCCAGCGCGCCGTGCCGTTCGCGCACGGCGGCGAGCAGCGCCGCGGCGAGGAA
>JBFWSI010000554.1:0-3337 GCA_050248455.1 Gammaproteobacteria bacterium
GGCATGCGCCAGCGCGTCGTGATCGCGCTCGCCCTCGTCAACGAGCCGGGACTGCTGATCGCCGACGAGCCGACCACCGCCCTCGACGTCACGATCCAGCGCCAGGTACTCGAGATCATCTGGCAGCTCGCCCGCGAGCGCGGCCTCTCGGTGCTACTGATCACACACGATCTGTCGGTCGTCTATCAGTATGCCGACGACATTGCCGTGCTCTACGGCGGGGTGCTGATGGAACGCGGCGCCACGCGCGACGTCATCGAGCGCCCGCGCCACCCCTACACCGCCGCCCTGCTGTCATGTGTGCCCCGCCGCAGAACAGGCAGCACTCGGCAAACCGGCATCGACGGCATCGTGCCGAGCGTCGCCGACTGGTGGACCGGCTGCCGGTTCGTGGACCGCTGCCCGCGAGCGGTCGACGCCTGCCGGAACGACATTGCGCTCGTCGCCTCCGGCGACCGCAGCGTGCGTTGCATCGCTCCGTTGGACGAGGGAGCACGCGCACCATGACCGCCGGGAGCGAGTCCGAGGCGAGGCAGGTCGCGAGCCACTCCGTCGTGGGCAGCACCGGCGATGCCAAACCCGACGCCGCCCTGCTGCTCGAGGCCAGGGGCATCAGCAAGTCGTTCTGGGGGCGGGGCGCGTGGCTCATGCGCGGCAAGGAGAACCGCGCGCTCGACGAGGTTTCCATCACGCTGCGCCAGGGCGAGATCCTCGGCCTCGTCGGCGAGTCCGGCTGCGGCAAGTCCACGCTCGCCAAGGTGCTGCTCGGGCTGGAGCAGGCCGATGCCGGCTCGCTCACGCTCGACGGCAGGCAGATCTTCGCGCCCGGCGCCAGGCCCGTCCCCGCAGCCCGCCGCGGCATCCAGATGGTGTTCCAGGACCCGTTCGGCTCGCTCAACCCGCGCATGGCCGTGCGCGATCTCGTCGGCGAGGGCCTCAGGATCGAGGGAAAGCTTTCGAAGTCGCAGATAACCGACGAAGTCCGCCGCCATCTGGCGCTGGTCGGCCTCGGCGACGATGCGCTCACCAAGTACGCCCACCAGTTCAGCGGCGGCCAGCGCCAGCGTCTGTGCGTCGCCCGCGCCATCGTTCTGCAACCCCGGCTACTGATCGCCGACGAGGCCGTCTCGGCGCTCGACGTGTCGGTGCAGATGCAGATCCTCAACCTGCTGCTCGACCTGAGAGAACGACTGGGGCTCAGCCTCATCTTCATCAGCCACGACATGGGCGTCATCGAGTACCTGTGCGACCGCATCTCGGTGATGTATGGGGGCCGCATCGTCGAGGAAGGCATGACAGCACGGCTGCTCGCCGAGCCGCGTCACCCCTACACGGCGCACCTCATCGCGTCGCGGCCGCGCATCGGCGGGTCGTCGCGCGCTGGAACCAGCCTCGGCGTGGACGAGCCGGCCGCCTACGTCCCGGTCGCTCCAGGCACCGCCTGCGTCTACTCGCGGCGCTGCCCGCATGCCGACGCGACATGCAAGTCGATCCCTCCCGAGCTCGACCGCGATGGCCCAACCGCCATCGCCTGCCATCATCCGCTCACCTGACCGACAGCAACCCATCGGAACCCCGACCATGACCACATCCACCGACAAACCCGATGTCGCCGCAGCGAAAGCCCTTGCCTTCGATGTGCTCGAGCGCAACCGCGAGGCGGTCGCCGGCGTATCCGACGCGCTGTTCTATTTCGGCGAGCTCGGCATGCAGGAGACGGAAAGCGCCGCGCTACTGTGCGAGGTGCTGGAGAAAGAGGGCTTCGATGTCGCGCGCGGTATCTCCGGCTTCCCCACCGGGTTCTGCGCCACGTGGGGCAGCGGTCGTCCCGTCATCGCCGTGCATACCGAGTACGACGCCAATCCCGACAACTCCCAGGCGTCCGGCGTCGCCGAGCGCAAGGCGATCGTCGACGGCGCCCCGGGCCACTGCGAAGGCCACAACTGCAACGCCGCCGTCATGGTATCCGGCGCCGTCGCCGCCAGGCGCGCGATGGAGAAGCACGGGCTGCCGGGCACTCTGAAAATCTTCGGCGCGCCGGGCGAGGAGCAGCTCATTAGCCGTCCCTATTACGTGCGTGACGGCCTGTTCGACGATGTCGACGCCGCGCTCCACGTGCATATCGCCGGCGAGTTCGACACCGTCTACGGCCTCACCCACTACGCCGCCGTGTCTGCCTATTTCACTTTCCATGGCGAGACGTCGCACGCATCGGTCACGCCGTGGATGGCGCGCGATGCGCTCGATGCCGTGGTACTGATGGACATGGGCATCGCGCAGTTGCGTGAGCATATGCAGACCGACATGCGCGCCCACCGTACGATCACGCACGGCGGCGATCAGCCCAACGTCATACCCGCCCGCGCCACGGTATGGTGGACATTCCGGGCGCCAACGGCGGAGGGCGCGCGCGAGCTGTTCGAGCGCGGCAAGCGCATCGCCGATGGCGCGGCGCTGATGACCGACACCACCGTCACAGTCGAGGTGATGAGCGCGGTGTGGCCGGTGCGGACCAACCAGGGACTGGCCGAGGTCATCCAGCGCAATATCGAGGCGGTTGGCATGCCGACCTGGACCGAGGAGGAGGATGCCTTCGCGCGCCAGCTGCAGGCGGCGGCCAAGGCGGGCGTGAATGGCCTATCGCGGCAGGTGAAACCCCTGGCCGGACCAACACGGCAGCGCTCGCCGTCGAACGATTGCGGCGACGTCTCCTGGGCGGTGCCGATGGGCCGCATCGGCTTTCCCGCCAACATCCCGGGCATCGCCTTCCACCATTGGGGCGGTGGGGCGGCGCTCGCCACCTCGATTGCCCACAAGGGCACGGTCGCCGGCGCCGAGGCGCTTGCCGGCACGATCATCGACCTGATGACGGACGAAAGCCGCATCGAGCGAGTCAAATCGACGTTCAAGGCAGAGATCGGCGACGTCGTCTATAGGCCGCTGCTGCCGCCCGACCAGAAGCCGCCGATCAACCTCAACCGCGAGCTGATGGAGCAGTTCCGCCCGATGATGAAACCGCACTATCCTAAGCTGCGGCCGACATTCTCGTAGCTCGGGACAAGCGCGAGCAGCAGTTCGCCGGCGGTTCCGTGAAGCCGCCCCTCCAGCTGACGCCAGGAGAAATGAAGCGCAAGCGCGGCTGCACAGTGCGACTATGTGGCCAAAAAAGGAAAGGACGAGATCAAGCGTTTCGCTCTGGCCGCGGCTCATTGGTGAGAGAAAATGCGGAAGACGATTGCCACCGGTGAGTTGCCGAAAGACGGCGTCGCCTTCTTGGTTCTAGATAAAAATTTGCAAACATGGAAGCTTTGGAACTATCCGACCGGGCGGGGTGTTT
>JBFWSI010000555.1:0-3333 GCA_050248455.1 Gammaproteobacteria bacterium
GTGGGCACTGCCAATACGAAGCCGTCGATGTAGTTCATGTCGATTCCTCCTGGGTAGGTCGGTTCAGGAAGCCCGTGCGCTGCATGCGCGGGCTTCGGCAGTTGGTCGAACGACCGGCGCGCAATTCGACAGTCGCCCGTGCCGAAACACGCCTCGCGCGGGCTCGATGGGCGGGGCTCACCGAGGACCCACGGGCGGCAGGATGCGCTAGGTCCCCTGCCCTGGACCGCGGAGCGGGGTCACGACGAAGCCTTGCTCTTCGGCCCATGCCTCGATCGCAGCGAGGGTATGGTCGCGCTCGTATTGATGCTAGCGGTCCAGCAAGTCGGCGCGCGCAAGCAGGTCCTCGAACCGGGAATAAGCGCCCTTGCGACTGAAACAGGCGTCTATCGCGCTCCGCAAATGCGGCGCCACGTCGACGGCAAAGCGACGGACCAAGCCGCGCCCGAGATCGAGATCCCGCTTTTCAGGGAACGGGATGAGGCCCGGATCGTCAGTGTCTTCCGGCAGATCCTCGTCCGTCGTGCCGTCCAGGCCCACGATGTAGATGCGGTCGGTGGAGCGCGCCACATAGGCATCGATCCCGTGCGCTTCGGACACGCACTCGATCGCCATCTCCAGGTCTAGCAGGTCGACGGACACGGCCATGGGTCAAACCTCCTTGCGACGACTTCGGCTCATATTCCGGGATATGTTCCGCTTCCGGAAAACGTCCGAATCGATGGCTCGCGAGCAGACTCCGCAGATCCGAGTCCGGCTCACCAATCCGGGTAAAAGAACCCGACTGCACCGTTGCATTCGCGCCATCTAGTCGTTTTTGGCATCCGCCAGCACCCAAGCCCGGGATCCTCTTTCCTTCCATGCCGATGGATGCCTTCGGACACAATCGATGAGCTCCACTATCCCGATCACACCCCCGCACTCATAGTCTTTGGATTCGCGTGGAACGGTTCTCTACGTCTCTGATGCCGTTCACGACGAGCCAGGCGAAGGGCTGTCTGATCGAGAGCACGGGCAATGTGCCGAGCGATTTCGACCAGCGCCTCGATTCCACCGTCCGCGTTCTCCGATGTTTCATGGTGATTTGGCCATGAGATTTTGCGCACGAAGGATTTTGGCGATGTCCGCCAATCAAAATCGCAGCGATCGCTACGCGCCTCGCGCAGCGTGCGAGCCGCGCCGCAGGTCTCGATCGGCCTCGCCCGCGAATCAGGGCAGCTCCTTCACCACGGTGAACGCCCCGCGTATCTCGCCCGGTGTGAAGCCTGTGGCCGTGTCCGACGGATAGAGCTCGCGAATCTTCGCGCTCAGCTCGGGATCGATGTCGGTGCCGTGGCAGGTGGCGCAGGGCGCGGGGGCCATCGGGATCGCTTTCATGTAGCGGAATACCCGGCGCCCGTGCTGCTCGAGCACTTCGGCGTGTTCCAGCGTCGCGACGTCGGCGCCCGCCGCTGCCTGCGCGACGAAGCCTTCGAGGACGGCGCGCTCGTAGTCGTCGGGCGAATTGGCCGGGTTGCGGACCTTCAGCGCGGTGCGTCCCACCTCGCCCGCATGGCGCGCCGACGCTTCGCCGGCCAGCGCAGGGGCGACGCTGCGGCAGACCTCGAGCGCCGAGAGCGGACCGCCCGCGGCGAGCGCCGCTTCGAGCTGCGCTTTCAACTTCGCGCCCAGCTCCAGCGCGGCCGCCCGCGCCTGGCGCACTCGTTCATCGTCGCCGGACACGGGCTCGGCGTGGCCGACGACGGCCAGGACGAGCATCGATCCCGCGACGAGGCCCGCGCGAGACCGACGCAGCGGCGTGCGAAGCGGGTGTACGGGACGAGCTGTCCGGCGCCGTTCGCGCATGTCGTGACTCACATCTTCGAAACGGTTTCAGCATCGCGCGAAGCGCGCGACGAGCGCAACATGGGCAGCTGGAGCAGCGTCGACCGCTCGCACGCCCGACGTCGCTCGGATCCCCGGCGAAGGCCGCTCGCAGCCCGGAAGCAAGGTCGTGCGGCGGCATGGAATTGGGGAAAACGTGGCACGCTGCAGTCATCGCGCCCGCCGTGGCGGGACGGCCCGGGTCGTGTGGATTCGGCAGTGGCCGCACGGAGGCTTCTTACAGGTCGGGCGCGGTCGAGATCGGATTCTTGCGCCCGCGCAACTCCGCCTCGCTGCCGATGTCCTAAGCTGGTTTTTATCGACAGTCGATAAACGACCTGATGAAACTTCTCGCGCGCGTGCTGATCGCCTGCCTGCTGCTGGCATTGCCGGTGACGTCGGCGTTCGCCGGCACGGCCGCTGGCGCGCGCGACGTCGACTGCCCGATGCATGCCGGGGACGCGCCCGCGCATGCCGATCACCATCGGCATCACGACGGTCACGGCCATGCGCCGGACTGCTGTCCGTCGGCACCGCACGCCTGCGCCGATGACGGCGGGCCCGGTGTCTGCGGATCCGGCGTCGGCTGCCACGGTTTCGTCGCCGTCGCGCTGCCGTCGGCGCGCGCGGGCTACGCGTTCCCGCCGGGCCATCGCCACTATCTCGCCTCTCCCGAGCGTCGCCCGCCACCCGACGTCGTCGCGCCCCGCTGGCGGCCTCCCGCACTCGCCTGATCTTTCGGTCTCGTGGCCGTGCCGTGCGCCGGCACGGAGTACTCCGGGCGCCCGTGCGCCCGTTGCCGAGGATTCAGCGATGTGTCGATTTCGGTGCCTGGTGGCCGTGCTGTGCATGGCCGCCACCCTTCATGCCGAACCCCTGCGCTTCGACGAGGCGCTGATCCGCGCCGAGCAGCGCGCACCGGCGCTGACGGCCGCCGACGCCGGCATCGCCGCCGCCGCTGCGGCGCGCCGTGCGGCCGGCCGCCTGCCGGATCCGAGTCTCTTCATCGGTCTCGACAACCTGCCCGTGTCCGGTGCCGACGCATGGGCGCCGACGCGCGACGCGATGACGATGCAGAAGTTCGGCGTCATGCAGCAGTTTCCGAACGGGGCCAAGCGCGCGGCTGCACGCGCTGCGCGCGCGGCGGATGTCGCGCTCGCCGGCGCCGCGCGCCATGAACGCCGCACGACGTTGCGCAGTGCCACCGCGGTCGCGTGGATCGAGGGCTATCACCTGCGCCGCCAGCACGCGCTGCTCGATGCGCTCGATGCCGAGAACCGCACGCTGGCCGCGGCCGTGCAGGCCGCGCTCGCGGCCGGTGGAGGGCGGGCTGCGGACGGCTACGTGCCGGTGCGCGAGGCGGTCGAGCTCGCCGACCGCCGCGACGATCTCGCGCGCGAGGAAGCCCGCGTGCTCGCGAGCCTGGCACGCTACGTCGGTCTCTCCTCGCTAGCCGAACTCGCGGGCGAT
>JBFWSI010000556.1:0-3332 GCA_050248455.1 Gammaproteobacteria bacterium
ACGAGGGCCACTACGTACGGGAGTGGCGCGAGGCAATGCTCCAGTTCGCCGTTCAATACCCCGGCCGCTTAACCCCAACTATCACTTGAGAATCAACCGCCTCACACACAAAAACACTGACACCTCCAAAGCGTTGGCACTGCGCTCGCCCGTCGCTCTCGCTCGAGAACTGCTCAGCGGCAGCATCTCCTTCTCTCGACGCCGAGCGTCCCACTTTGGGCTTCCTTCGTCAGCCCAAGCTAAGCGCTCTCCATCAAATTTTTCTTCTCCGTGTCCTCCGTGTTCTCCGTGGCTATATGGCTGAGCGTAAATACGCTCCACTGGCCGTTCGATGGCGCCCGCCCACGTCGAAACTTCCTCGTCATGCCCGCGCAGGCGGGCATCCACGCAGTACCTCGGCGTCCAGCGCGGAAAAAGGATGAATCGCCGGACGCAGACCTCCTCGGCAGGCGTGGATTCCCGCTTGCGCGGGAATGACGATCAACGAAACGCAGTGGAGCGTATTTGCGCTCGGCTATTTAGATTCAGTGCATTTCAGGCAACGCAGGCGCATCGGCCGAAGATCCGGGGATGTGCTCAGCCTTGCATCGCCTCGAGCTCGGCCCAGCGGGCGATCAGCTCGTCGAGCTGCTGTTGCTTGCTGGCGAGCGCGGCGAGCACGGGCTGGGTCGCGGTGTGCGGGCGCTGGTAGAAGGCGGGGTCGTTGCTCGCGGCGACGAGGGCCGCGATCTCGCCTTCCAGCGTGTCGATGCGCGCGGGCAGCTGCTCGAGCTCGTGCTTCAGCTTGAAGCTGAGCTTGCCGCCCGGGCGCGGCGCCGGCGCGGCGGGCGTCGTGTCCGGGGCCGCGGCGGGCGCGGCGACGGGCTTGGCCTTCTGCCGGTTCGGATTGTCCGTCTCGGCGAGCTTCCGGCCGCGCGCGACCCAGTCGCTATAGCCGCCGGCGTACTGCACGATGCGCTTGTCGGCCTCGAACACGAGCACGGTGTCGACCACCGCATCCATGAACGCGCGGTCGTGCGAGACGACGATCAGCGTGCCCGAGTACTCGCGGAGCTTCTCCTCGAGCACGTCCAGGGTCTCGACGTCGAGATCGTTGGTCGGCTCGTCGAGCACCAGCAGGTTGGTCGGCCGCGTGAACAGGCGGGCGAGGATCACGCGGTTGCACTCGCCGCCGGACAGCGCCCTGATCGGCGTCTTCGCGCGCTCGGCGTCGAACAGGAAGCCCTTCAGATAGCCGATGACGTGGCGTTCGCGGCCGTCGATCGAGACGTAGTCGCGGCCGTCGCCGACGATCTCGGCGACCGTCTTGTCGGGGTCGAGATCGCGCCGCATCTGATCGAAGTAGCCGATCTCGAGATTCTGCGCGAGCTTCACCGAGCCGTCTTCGGGCTCGAGCTCGCCGAGCAGGATCTTGAGCAGCGTGCTCTTGCCGACGCCGTTGTTGCCGACCAGCCCGATGCGATCGCCGCGCATGATCTTCAGCGACACGCCGTCGATGATGGGCGCACCGCCATAGCCGTGGACGAGGTTGCGCGCCTCGATCACCTTGCGGCTGGACGCCTCCGCCTCGGACACGTGCAGGCGCGGCGCCGCGAGCGGCTTGACGCGCGCCGCGGCCTGCTCGCGCATCGCCTCCAGCGCGCGCACGCGGCCTTCGTTGCGCGTGCGCCGCGCCTTGATGCCCTGGCGGATCCACGCCTCTTCCTGTTCGAGCTTCTTGTCGAAGAGCTCGTTCGCGCGCGCCTCGTCCTCCAGCGCCTTCGCCTTGTTCGCGAGATAGCTTGCGTAGTCGCCCGGCCAGTCGGTGAGCCGGCCGCGATCGATCTCGATGATGCGCGTCGCGAGGCGCTTGAGGAAGGCGCGATCGTGCGTGATGAACAGCACGCTGCCGCCGAAGCCCATCACACGGTTCTCGAGCCAGGTGATCGTCGACAGATCGAGATGGTTGGTCGGCTCGTCGAGCAGCAGCAGATCCGGCTGGCTCACCAGCGCCTGGGCCAGCGCCGCGCGGCGCCGCCAGCCGCCGGAGAGATCGGCGAGACGCTGCTCGCCCGGCAGGTCGAGCTCGGACAGCACCTGCGCCACGCGCTGCGCGACGTGCCAGCCGCCGTGCGCCTCGATCTGCCGCTGCAGCTCTTCCATGCGGCGGATCTGCGCGGCGTCGGGATGCCCGGCCGCCAGCGCCTCGTAGGCGGCGATGCGCGCCGACAGGGCCGCGAGGCCCTCGGCGACGAAGTCGCGCACCGTGCGCTCGAGCGCGTCCGGCAGGGTCTGCGCGAGTTGCGCGACGTGCAGATCCGCCTTGCGCTTGATCGCGCCGTGATCGGGCAGCTGGGTGCCGGCGGCGAGCTTCAGCATCGTCGACTTGCCGGCGCCGTTGCGGCCGATCAGGCACACCCGCTCGCCGTCTGACAGCGTGAAGTTCGCGTGGCGCAGGATCGTGACCTCGCCGAACTCGAGGGACACGTCTTCGAAACTCAGCAGCGTGCTCATGCGGACGGCGGCGCCGGGACGGAAGGGCGGGCATTCTGGCCCGCGCCGGCGCGGCGCGGCAAGCCTGCGGGCCGAATTGGGAAATCCAGCCGCGGAGAGCACGGAGGACACGGAGAAGAGAACTTGAATTGAAGCAGGACCGAAACGCCATGCGACCATGGCGGCACCCGCGATTCGGCGGTCTCCATCGATATGCGCGCATGCGCGTGTAGGAACCTCCTTCGTCATGCCCGCGCAAGCGGGCATCCACGCACTCCCCCGGCGCCCGGCGCGGAAAAAGAGGAATCGCCCGACGGAGACCTCTTCGTCAGGCGTGGATTCCCGCTGGCGCGGGAATGACGGTGAATGAACGCACAGCGGAGTGGGTTTGCGCTCAGCGCTATGGATTGACCGGCGCCATGCGCCACATCCATGTGACAGGTTGCACGTCCTTCGATTAGGCTCCCCGGCATTTCCCGTCGGAGCAGCAACCATGGCTACCGTGACCTTGATCGAATACGAACAGGCGAGCCCCGAGGTGAGGGCGGTCTACGACGACATCCGCGCCACGCGCAAGACCGACTTCATCAACAATTTCTGGAAGGCGCTCGCCGTCAATCCCGCGCAGTTGAAGCGCACCTGGGAGGGCGCGAAGGCCGTGATGGCGCCCGGTGCGATCGACGCGCTGACCAAGGAGTACATCTACATCGCCGTGTCCGTTGCGAACGGCTGCTCGTACTGCATCCATTCGCACACCGCCGCGGCGCGGGCGAAGGGCATGACGGAAGCGCAGTACGGCGAGCTGCTCGCCGTGATCGGCATGGCGCATTCGACGAACGGGCTCGTCACCACGATGCAGG
>JBFWSI010000557.1:0-3326 GCA_050248455.1 Gammaproteobacteria bacterium
ACAAGGCCCGCATCGGCCGCGAAGTCGCGGCGCTGTTCCTCGAAATGGAGGAGGCCGCGCGCCGCGAGATGCGCGAAGAGGGCGCCGACGTGTCCGGCATCCGCTTCCAGTACGGCCTCTATGCGCGCTACATCGGACAGCTCGAGAGCTTCGACACCCCGCTCGCCTGCGCCAATGCGGCGGCCACCGCGGACTGCGACGCGCTGATCGCGGCCTTCGAGTCGATGTACACGCAGATCTACCCCGAAGGCGCGCGCTTCCCCGACGTGGGCTACGCGATCTCCGAGCTCTACATCAAGGCGCTGGTGCCGAAGGCGATGCCGCGCGTGCCGCGCCACACGCTGTCCGGCATGAAACCGCCGGACAGCGCCTACGTGCACAGCCGTCGCGTGCACCATCGCGCCCGCCCGCACGATTTCGCCGTGTGGCAGATGGGCGAGCTGAAGCCCGGCAACGTGATCACGGGACCGGCCATCGTGCGCGATCCGATGACCACGCTGGTGGTGCCGCCGGAGAAGCGTATCCGGCTCGACGAGTACATGATCATCCACTACGGTTGAGAACGCGCGACGCTGCGCCTCCTCGTCGCCTCGCCCGTGCCGCGCGCTTCAGCGGGCCGCGGTCGCCACGGGCGTTACGACGACGACTGCCACATCCGTCGATTCCATGCGGCGCGGAGGCGAGATCGGGCCTGCCCCCGAACTCGCCGACTCTGAAAAGTCCTGGGCGGACCTGTTCAGCGCTTCTTCGATCGGGCTGCGAGATTCGCCGTTGCGCGAGCCGATCGACGGCCACAGTGATGCAGGTCAAGCCCACGTCCCTGAACGCGGGCTAGGCTCGACGCCTAGTGTGGGTACGGAGCGGCGGCCATGGCCACGAACGAGCGTCCTTCGCGCAGCACGGTGTCCGGTCTTCCGCTCGCCGGCTGCTACGGCCCCGATGATCTCCCGGCCGGCGCGCGCGCCGCGGCCGCGACGCGGCCCGGCGAGGCGCCTTATCTGCGCGGCGCCTATCCCGGCATGTACCGGGACAAGCCGTGGCGCATCTTCCAGCTCAGCGGCTTCGGCAATCCCGCCGACGAGAACGCGCGGATCCGCTTCCTGCTCGACCAGGGCGAGCACGGCTTCATCATGGAGCACGATCGCAACACGGCCGACCATCTCTACGACGTAGATCATCCCGAGGTGCTGGCGCGACGCGAGGACGTCGGGCTCACCGGCGCGGTGATCATGGGCGTGCGCGACTACGAGACGGTGCTCGGGGGCATCGATCTCGCGCGCACCTACGGCCACCCGGGCGGCGGCGTCGTGCAGCACGCGCCTTTCGCGCTGGCCTGCTACTGGACGGTCGCGAAGCGCCGCGGCATTCCGTTCGCGCAGCTGTCGGGCACGGGCCAGAGCGATTATTTCCTCACCTATCTCGGCTGCATTCCCAAGCAACAGGTGCCGCCCCGCGCGGGCCTGCGCTTCTGCTCCGACATCATCGAGTTCTGCGCCGAGCACCTCCCGCGCTGGGTGCCGGTCTCGATCGCGGGTTACAACGGCGCGGACACCGGCCTGAATGCCTGGCAGGAGCTCGGCGCGACCTTCGCCAACGCGATCGAATACCTCGACGACGTGCGCGCGCGCGGCCGCATCTCGCTGGAGCAGGCGGCGCGCGGCGTCGGCGGCGTCAGCTTTCGCGTCGCGATGGACTTCTTCGAGGAGATCGCCAAGCTGCGCGTCGCGCGCAAGCTATGGAGCGATCTGCTGCGCGAGCGCTACGGAATCACCGATGAGCGCGCCGCGCGCCTGCGCATCCACGTCGTGACGGCCGGCTCGGCGATGACCTATCAGCAGCCGCTGAACAACCTGGTGCGCGGCACCTTGATGGGGCTCGCGGCGGTGCTGGGTGGCGTGCAGTCGCTCGGCGTCTCCGGCTATGACGAAGCCTTGTCGATCCCTTCCGAGCACGCGCACCAGATGTCGCTGCGCATCCAGCAGATCATGCAGCACGAGGCGAATCTCACCGCGGTGGCCGATCCGCTCGGAGGCTCCTGGTTCATCGAGAGCCTGGGCGCGGCGCTGGAAGAGCGCGCACGCGGCTTCCTCGCCGAGATCGAAGGGCAGGGCGGCTTCCTCGCCGCGCTGGACAGCGGCTGGCTGCACGAGCGCGCGGCCGAGAACCAGCAGGCCCTGTTCGACGAGATCGAGCGCGGCGCGCGCACCGTGGTCGGCGTCAACGATTTCGACCACGACATCAGCCCCTTTCCGATCGACGGCTTCCGCGGCAGCAGCGACGCGTGGCAGCAGGCCAGCGCGCGCCTCGAGGCGCTGCGCCGAGGGCGTCACCAGCGCGCGACCGACGCGGCGCTGAAGACGCTCGCCGGCACCTGCCGCGGCGACGGCAACCTCATGCCGGCGATGATGGCGGCGGTCGATGCCGATGCCACGGTCGGGGAGATCGGCGCGGTGTTTCGCGACTGCTACGGCGACTGGCACGTGCCGATCTCGATGTGAACAGAGGAGCAGGGCGATGAACGACATCCGCCACCGCCGCGTGCTGCTCGCGAAGACCGGCCTGGACGGTCACTGGCGCGGCGTGAATCTCGTCGCCCACGCGCTGCGCGACGCCGGCTTCGAAGTGGTGCTCGCCGGCATGGTGCGCGCCGACCAGATCGTCCGCGTCGCGGCGGACGAGGACGTCGATCTGATCGGACTCAACGTCGGCGGTCACATCGAAGTGGTCGAGCGCATTCTCGACGCGCTCGACGACGCGCTGCCGGACATGCCCGTCTTTGCCGGCGGCATCATCCCGCCGTGGATGACGACGCGCCTCGCCGAGCGCGGCGTCGAGGCCTATCCGCCCGGCTCGTCGCTGGCCGACATCGTCGCGGCGGCCGGGCGTCTCACCAGCCGCTGCGCGGCGGCGTGAAGCGGAGGGCGGCATGCTCGATCGGATCAGTCACATCGGCGTCCTGGTCCACGACCTGGACGCGGCGGCGCGCCTGTGGTGCGACAACTTCGGCCTGCAGCGCTACCTCGACTACGTCGCCGACTGCGAAGGCATCAAGGCCTGCCTGCTGTCGCCCGGCGGCACGCGCGAGGAGATGTCGGTCGAGCTGATCGAGCCGCTCGACAAGAGCGACATGGGCAATCCCCTCGCCCGCCGCCTCGCCGAGCAGGGCGAAGGCTTCTTCCATCTCGCCGTGATTGCGAAGGACGTCGCGACCTCGGGCGCTCGGCTCGCGGCCCTCGGGCTGCAGCCGATTCCGCGCCCGCCGGTCCCCGGCCTGACCGGCGAGCGCTGGCTCGTCCATCCGCGTTACTGCAACGGGGTGCTGGTCG
>JBFWSI010000558.1:0-3308 GCA_050248455.1 Gammaproteobacteria bacterium
GTGGCTCGGCGTCACACGCGAACAGTTCTACGACCCTGCGCTGTTCGCCATCGTGCCGATGGGCCTGTGCTATCCCGGCAAGGGCGGCTCCGGCGATCTGCCGCCGCGGCCCGAATGCGCGCCACGCTGGCGCGCGTCGCTGCTGGAACGCCTCGCGCAATTGCGGCTCACGCTCGTCATCGGTCGCTACGCCGCCGTCTACCATCTTCCCGCGGAACGAGACGGCCTGACGGCAGCGGTCGAAGCGTGGCGCAGATACTGGCCGGCCATCGTGCCCTTGCCGCATCCGAGCCCTACCAACAACCGATGGCTCGCGCGCCACGCATGGTTCGAGCGCGAGCTCGTGCCGCTGCTGCGCGCTCGCGTCGCCGAGGTGCTCCGAGACTGAATGACTGAGCGCAGCGGATCCGGGTCCGTACCACTTCGAACGCCGATTGATCCAAATGGCTGGGCGCAAATCACTCCACTGGCGGTTCGATAGTGCATGCGCACGTCGATGCCTCCTTCATCATGCCCGCGCAAGCGGGCATCCACGCACTACCGGGGCGTCCAGCGCAGAGGAAGAATCGCCCGACGGAAGCCTCGTTGTCAGGCGCGGATTCCCGCTTGCGCGGGCATGACGGTAAATGAACGCACAGTGGAGTGATTTGCGCTCAGCTATTCAGCCACGGAGGACACGCAGGCAAGCGGGATTGCTCGGCGTCTCCGCAGCCCCGGCGCCAGTAATCGTGGTCGGGTCACGGAAGCGCAAACCCATCAAGCTCCTTTCTCCGTGGCTAGATTAATCGGCATTTCAGAGGCGCAGAGCCCTCGGATCCGCTGCGCTCATCCGAGCTTGACCGAATATTTACACGCGCCTATGCGGTCGCACGGCGGGGACCTGCGCTCAGCGCGCAGCGCCCGGGAAGCCGAGCGACGGAAAGCGCTCGAGCGCCTCCAGCTGCGGCAGCAGGATGTGCGTCTCGATCTGGCGCTCCGCGAACAGCCAGTGGCCGTCGATTTGCGCCAGCCGATCGGTGTAAGTCCCGAAGCAGACGCCGGCCTTGCCGTTGCCGGCTTCGATGTAGCAGGCGGTGAAATAGCAGGTCGACTGCGCGCGCGGGCCGTCGACGTCGATTTCGATCGAATGGATCATGTGCTTGAGGCTGCGCAACCCGTCGCGCAGGTGACGGTTGTAGTGCGCGTACCAGTCGCGTATGCCGGCGCGGCCGTTGACGAGGTAATCGCCGTCGAAGCGCGGTCGCAGGACGGCATCGGGCGCGAACAGCGCGGCGACTTCCTCCTCCGTGCCGCGATCGACGCGATGGCAGTACTTGGCGAGCAGTTGCTTGATGTCGGTGATGGGCTGGGTCATCGCTGTGCACTCCGTGACGAAGATCGCCGTGCACACGATGGTAGCGCAAGACGCTGGCCGCGGCGCGTCGCCCGCGGCCGGCGTCGCAGGCGATCAGCGCTGCCTGCGCCGCAGCGTCGCGGCGGCGATCGCGCTGCCCATCAGCCACAGCGCGCCGGGCACCGGCACCGGCTGCACGCTGTACAGCGAGGTCGTGCCGCTGACCTCGTTGGCGACCGCGAGATAGCCCTTGCCGCCGTCGGTGAAGAAGTGCAGCCCCTCGGGGCCGACGTCGCCGGCGGTGAACAGGAAGTCGAGGAAGCTCGGCGCCTCGCGCTCGGTGAGATCCCACACCATCACGGCATTGCTGCGCTCGAGGCCGAGGAACATCAGCGTGCGCCCGGCGAGCTCGCCGATGACGACACTCTCCGGCTCCGGGCCCTTGTTGTCGCTGCGGCCGTCGTCCCACAGATCCGGCAGCAGGTTGCCGGCGAGCGCGTCGGCCGCGTCGAAGGCCTGCACGATCTGCTCGAGCTGGTCGCCCGAATCGAACACGAGATTGCCGTCGGCGTCGAGGATCGAGAACGAGCGGCCGCCGAAGGCGAGCAGCCGATCGAGATCGCCGTCGCCGTCGGTGTCGCCCGTGACGCTGACGGTCAGCCGGCTCAGCTTGTCGTTGCTGGTCTTGTAGTCGTCGCCGTGGGCGAGCCGCAGGGCGGCGTCGAGCGCGGGGTCGATGTCTGCCGCGCCGACGCGCACTTCCTCCTCGAAGCCCGGCCAGTCCTGGCGCCCGTCGCCCTCGTTGGCCGTGACGTAGAACTGCTGGCCGTCCTGCGTGAAGCCCGCGATGCCGTCCGGCATGTAGATCCCCTGGACCTGCCAGTTGCCGAGATTGCCGTTCAGCGCGGCATTGCCCGCGCCGTCGCGATCGGAGACGTCGAGCGCGTTGCCCGGCAGGCCGTGATCCTTGAGGCCCATCGCCTTGATCGCGGTCACCTGCCGGGTCGCGAGGTCGACGAAGGCGACGGCGTTGGCCTCCTGCAGCGTCGCGACCGCGGTGCGGCCGTCGCTGCTCACCGCGACGTACTCGGGCTCGAGGTTCAGCGCCGGGGTCTGGTTCGGCCCGAAGAGGCGCACGCCCTGCGCCTGCAGGCTCGCCGTGTCGAAGCTGCCGAAGCCGGCGGTCGACACCGCGTAGGTCTCGGCGTCGACGATGCCGACGGAGCCCTCGGCGTCGCCGCCGACCGGCAGGGTGAAGTCCAGCGGCTCGCCCTCGTTGGCGACGAGCAGCGTCCGCCCGTCCGGCGCATAGACGACATTGTCCGGATTCGCGCCGACGGCGACGGTCGCGAGCGCGTCCAGGCTCGTCGTGTCGTAGAAGCGCACGAAGCCGGGATCGGTCTTGAGCGGCGCGGTGATCGCGACCGCCGCCTTGCCGTTCGCGACGTCGACGCTGTTGACGCCGCCGATGGACTGCAGGTCGATGCTCGCGTGGAAGCTGCCGTCCAGGTCGAGGACGTCGATGCCGCTGCGGCCGACCGGGCTCGCGACGTTGGCGTCCGTGCCGACGATCCACAGGCGTCGCGTCGCGGCGTCGAAGGACACGATCTCGGCGCCCTGGGCCTGCGACAGGCCGTTGCCGGTGTGGCCGAAGGTCCACTCGTGGCTGAAGGTGAAAGGACTGGCTGCCAGCGCCGGGCCGGCGGCGAGGCAGGCGGCGACGGCGGCCGCGAGTCGCGTCACATGCATGGGGAGTACTCCTCGAGCTGTCTGTCGTGGTTGCAGTAGAGCCGCGGAGGCGGCGCCCTTTTCGCCGGGCATGATGAGCAGTGCAGATGACGGTCGCGTGACCGCCCCAGGAAGAAGAGTGCTGCCTATATGCGACCGACCCGCTGCGCGATGTGCCGACCGCGTGCTCGGCTGGCGGCAGGGCGTCTGTCGTCGGTTCCCGCGCGGGCGCTATGAAGTGCGCAAG
>JBFWSI010000559.1:0-3307 GCA_050248455.1 Gammaproteobacteria bacterium
CCATTCCTTCAACGCGCTGCTGAAGACCCTCGAGGAGCCGCCGCCGCACGTCAAGTTCCTGCTGGCGACGACCGATCCGAAGCGCCTGCCGATCACGATCCTCTCGCGCTGCCTGCAGTTCAGCCTGAAGCGCCTCGGCGTCGAGCAGATCGAAGGCCAGCTCGCGCACATCCTCGACGCCGACGGCGTCACGCACGACGTCGGCGCGCTGCGGCTGATCGCGACCGCGGCCGACGGCAGCATGCGCGATGCGCTGTCGCTGCTCGATCAGGCGCTCGCCTTCGGCGGCGGCACGCTCGCCGAGCAGGAAGTCGCCGGCATGCTCGGCACGCTCGGTGCCGACCAGGTGCTGTCGCTGGTCGAGGCGCTCGCGGCCGGCGACGGCGCGCGCCTGATCGCACGCGCACGCGAGCTCGCGGGCAGCGCCCCGGATTTCGCGCAGGTGCTCGGCGAGATGCTGTCGCTGCTGCGGCGGGTCGCCGTCGTGCAGGCGCTGGGAGCCGACGCGGCGAGCCTGGAAGAGGACGCGGCCGTCACCCGGCTCGCGGATGCGATGAGCGCGGAGGACTGCCAGCTCTACTACCAGCTGGGCCTGCTCGCCCGTCGCGATCTGCCGCTCGCGCCGGAGCCGCAGACGGGCTTCGAGATGGCGCTGCTGCGCATGCTCGCCTTCCGCCCCGTCGAGGCGGGCGCGATGCCGCCACCCGCCGCCGGCGCGGCGCGTCCGGCGGCGCCGGCAGCGGCGAACGTTCCCGCGTCGCCGGCGCCGCGCGATGGCACAGCGCCGGCGGGCCCGCTCGCCGCGGCGCGCGCCGCAGTCGCCGCGCCGCGGCGTCCGGTCTCCACGGCGATGCCGCGCGCGCAGGCCGCGCCGGCGACACCGGTCCGCTCCCGCGACGACGCCCCTGCGCCGCCGGCCGAGATGTCGGCGGCAGACTGCGCAGCGCGCGAGCTCGACTGGGCGGCACTGGTCGAGCGCCTGGACGCCGCCCCGCTCGCGCGCGAGCTCGCGCGCAATGCCGCGCTTCGCCGTTACGATGGGCGCGTGCTCGAGCTCGTCGTCACGCCGACCTACGAGCAACTGCGCGGCGAACGCACGGTCAGAGCACTGGAGCAGGCGCTGCAGCCCGAGCTCGGGCATGCGGTGAGCGTGCGGGTCGGCGTCGACGACAAGGCCGGCCTCGCGACGCCGGCGCAGGCGCTGAGCGAGCAGGAGCAGGCGCGGCTCGCCGAGCTGAGACGCGCGATCGACGCCGATCCGAACGTGCAGGCGCTGCAACGCGAGTTCGGCGCGAGCATCGAGCGCGTCGAGATGATCGGCAGTCGTAGCAAGGGCGGCGGCAACGACACGAGAGGAAGGAGTGCGGAATGAGCGGAGTCAAAGGCGCGTTGGGCAATCTGATGAAGCAGGCTCAGCGCATGCAGGAAGAGATGCAGCGCGCACAGGAGCAGATCGCGGCGATGGAAGTCACCGGCGAAGCCGGTGCCGGCCTCGTCACGGTGACGATCAACGGGCGCCACGACGTGAAGGCGGTCAAGATCGCGCCGGAGCTGATGAGCGAAGAGGTCTCGATGCTCGAGGATCTGCTCGCCGCCGCCGTCAACGACGCGAACCGCAAGGCGGAGCGCCTGAGCAAGGAGAAGCTCGCCGGCGTCACGTCCGGTCTCGATCTGCCGCCGGGCATGAAGCTGCCGTTCTGAGGAGCGAGCGAGGAAAGCGCGTCCCGCATGACGACTCCGCTGCTCGGTGAACTGATCAAGGCGCTGACGATCCTGCCCGGCGTGGGGCCGAAGTCGGCGCAGCGCATCGCCTTCCACCTGCTCGAACGCAACCGCGACGGCGCGCGCAAGCTCGCCCGCGTGCTCGACGACGCGATGACGCGCATCGGCCAGTGCGCGCGCTGCCGCACCTTCAGCGAGACGACGCTGTGCCGGATCTGCGCGTCGGGCGCGCGCGACGGCAGCGTGCTGTGCGTCGTCGAGACCCCGCTCGACGTCGCCTCGATCGAGCAGTCCGCGGCCTTCAAGGGGCTCTACTGGGTGTTGATGGGACGGCTGTCGCCGATCGACGGCGTCACGCCGGACACGCTGGGCCTGCCGCTGCTCGAGCGGCGCCTCGCCGAAGGCGAGGTCAAGGAGCTCATCGTCGCCACCGGCACGACGATGGAAGGGGAGGCGACGGCGCACTATCTGCGCCAGCTGGCGCGCCGCCAGCAGGTGACGCCGACGCGCATCGCCTACGGCGTGCCCGTCGGCGGCGAGCTCGAATACGTCGACGGCACGACGCTGTCGCATGCGATCAGCAGCCGCCGCGAATACTGAAGCGACGATCGAAAGACCTCCATGCAGTTTTCCGCCGACAATCTGGTCTGGATCGATCTCGAGATGACGGGGCTCGAGCCCGAGCGCGACGTGATCATCGAGATCGCGACGATCGTCACCGATTCCAGCCTCGAGCACGCCGTCGAAGGGCCCGTGATCGCAATCCACCACAGCGACGCGACGCTCGCGGCGATGGACGAGTGGAACACGCGCCAGCACGGCGGCTCGGGACTCACGGCGCGCGTGCGCGCCAGCCGCTTCGACACCGCGCAGGCCGAGGCGGCGACGCTCGAGTTCCTCGCGCAGTACGTGCCGCCGAACACTTCGCCGATGTGCGGCAACAGCGTCTGCCAGGATCGCCGCTTCGCCTACCGCTACATGCCGAAGCTCGCCGCGTTCTTCCACTACCGCAATCTGGACGTCAGCACGCTGAAGGAGCTGAAGAAGCGCTGGGCCCCGCAGATCCCGGCCTTCGACAAGCAGTCCAGCCATCTCGCGCTGGACGACATCCGCGACTCGATCGCGGAGCTGAAACACTACCGCGCGCATTTCCTGCGCCTGCCGCCCTGAGCACGCTGCCGACCAGCCTGTACACGGCGGCCGCGGTCCGCGCGCTGGATCGCGCCGCGGTCGAGCGTGCCGGCATCCCGGGTTTGATCCTGATGCAACGCGCCGGCGCCGCCGCGTGGCGCGCGCTGCGCGCCCGCTGGCCGCAGGCACGGCGGCCGGTCGTCGTCTGCGGGCCCGGCAACAACGGCGGCGACGGCTGGATCGTCGCCGCGCTCGCGCGCGGCGACGGGCTCGCGCCGCGCGTCGTCGAGCTCGGCGATCCGAGTGCGCTCGGGCCCGACGCGGCGGCCGCGCGCGCCGCCGCGCTCGCCGTCGAAGTGTCGATGACACGCGAGCTCGCGGCGCTCGAAGACGCGGATCTCGTCATCGATGCGCTGTTCGGCATCGGACTGGCGCGCGAGCCGGCCGGCGACTG
>JBFWSI010000560.1:0-3299 GCA_050248455.1 Gammaproteobacteria bacterium
GCGCCGCCCTGTTCGGGTTTCGGCGGCGGCGGCAGCTTGCGCTTCTCATCGCCCACCGGCTCGGGCGGTTCGCCGGGGATCGGCATGCCGGCGAAGTAGCCGACGACGTCGACGGCGCGCGGGGTGGCGAGATAGGCAGCATCGAGGCAGGCTTCGGTTTCGGCCGGCGGCTTCGCCGTCTGCGCGATCATCGTAAGCGCCTGCTCGGCTTCGACCTTCGGCGAGTATTGACCCAGATCGGGCGCCGTGCCGCTGCGCAGCGGGCCCGGCGGGATGCGCTCGCGCTGGCGCCGCGCGAGCCGCTGCAGGATGTTCCAGGCTTTCTTGTTCTGCTCGATCGGCCATACCTCGACGCGGCCGCTCGCTTCGAACTCGCGCCAGATATCCACCGCCTTCTGCGTGCGCAGCACCACGATCGTCGCGCGATCGGTGCCGACGCCGCCGCAGGCGATGTCGGCCATCTCGGCCGAAAAGTCGCCGCAGTGGCGGCACTCGGGCCGCTGGTATTCGTGCATCGCTTCCTCCAGCGGAATGGTCTCGACGCCGCCCGCCTTCTTGTAGATCAGCACTTCACCCTTGACGTTGAACTTCGAGACTTCCGTCAGCGGGATGCCCATCCGCTGTTCGATGCGCTCCGTCATCAGCTCGGGACGAAACACCTCGGTGCAGAACAGGCCGATGTTGAACGCGATGCGCTCCTGGTAGCCCTTCAGGAAACCGCGCTGGCGCGTGACGATCTGCGGCTTCTTCTTCGCTGCGAGCAGGATGCTCGGATCGATGTATTCCATCTTGCGCAGCGGCGTGATCTGGCAGGGCACGCCGACGAAGGCGACCGCTTTCAGATCCTGTTCCTTCACCTGTTCGAGCGCGAGCGGGTTCGGGCAGTAGGTGTACCAGCTTGCGGCGCTCGCCTTGATCTGCTCGACGCTGGTTGCGAGCTTCGGCGTCGGGAAGCAGGGATCGTCGCCCTCGCCGACGGCGGACACCACGGCGCCGTCGATGCGGCCCGCCTCGCGCGCCCACGCGAGCAGTGCGGTGACGATGCCGCCGTCCTGCGCGCGCTCGAGCACATCCTCCTGCTTGGTGCGCGCGACGAAGATGTGGCGATAGACGCCGAAGATGCCCTCGTAGGCCGGATCGGCGCCGAAGGTCACGCCCTTCAGATGGGGCTCGCGCGGCCACAGCCGCGGACAGACCGAGGCGCAGACGTCGCAGCCGACGCCTTCGCTGATCCCGCAGTAGTCGAAGGCCGCGGATTCCTTCGCCGTCTGCTTGGGCTTGCCGTCGACGTACTCGATGACGTTGTGCGGACAGACCAGCACGCAGCTGCCGCACTCGCAACAGGTGCCGGCGGCGACGACGTCGTTCATCATGTCCTTGAAGCTGTGGTGATAGAGCGTACTCAAGGGAAACTCCTCGAATCTTCGGGCTGTCTGGCGCGGGACCGGCCGACGCGGCCAGCTCCATACGTTGGCGTATGGTAAGGCATAGTCGCCGGGGTGCACAGGCGCGGCGGGGACGGCGCCCACCCACCAGATGGAGGAAGGGCCCCGTCTCGCAGGTCAATGCCCCCGAAATGCCACCGGACGTTCGGACGCGCGCGGCTCCCGGGCCACGGGATCTACGAGATGCGGTTCCTGCGCAGATCCGCGACCAGGCGCCGGTTGAGAACGGCGACGAAGCCGGGCCACAGACGGTAGAGGCGCCAGAGGACACGGGCGTAGAACGGAAAGGAGATGATCGCCCGGTTCGCGGCGACGCCGGCGAGGATGCGCTTTGCGGCGAGATCGGTGTCGATCGGCCGGAACGGCACGCCCTTCAGGATCGCGTCCTTCGCGACGTTCACGAAGGGCGTGTCGTGGAAGATGTTCGACTGGATGAAGCCCGGGCAGACCGCGCTGACCTTGACGCCGAGCGCCTCGCCTTCGGCGCGCAGCGACAGCGAGAGGCCGACGACGGCGTGCTTGCTCGTCGCGTAGGGCACGTTGGTCGGGAAGGGGATGAGCCCCGCGAGCGAGGCGATGTTGACGATGTGGCCGCGGGCCTGGCGCGCCATCACGCGGTAGGCCGCATGCGTGCCGTACACGACCCCGTGCAAGTTGACATCGAGCACCCGCTGCCAGTGCGCGAGCTCGAGATCGCGGGCGTCGCCGGTGACCGAGACGCCCGCGTTGTTGAAGAGATAGTCGAGCCGGCCGTGGCGCGCAGCGACCTCGTCGATGAAGCGCGGCCAGGCTGCAGCGTCGGCGACGTCGATGCGATGCGCCTCGATCGCTTCGCCGCGACCCAGCGGCGCCTGCGCGCGGCGCTCGTCGATGTCGCAGACCACGACCTTGGCGCCGCGCGCCGTCAGCGCCGCAGCGAGCGCGGCGCCGATGCCCGAGCCGCCGCCGCTGACGATCGCGACAGCACCGGCATAGGGCCGGCTCACCGGCGTATGCCGATGCGCCGGCCGATCCAGTCCGGCCGCGGCAGCGCCGCCTGCCGCGCTCGCAGCGTCTCGAAATTGGCGAGGACCGTGGGCTCGAAGGGCGCACCGCGCCGCGTGACGAGGCTCACGTGCAGTACCAGCTGCTCCTGCGTGGACAGCAGCGTGTCCTCGCGATGCATCTCCTGATAGAGATGGGCGCACTTCGCGTTGCAGTCGAGCACGCGCGACTCGACGCGTAGATTGTCGCCGAGCGTCGCTTCGTTCTGATAGGTGATGTGGGCCTCGAGCACCATCCACGAGTTCTGCGTCTCGCGCGTGTAGTCCTCGCCCATGCCGGCGGCCTTGACGAACTCCTCGCCGGCAATATCGAAGGCGAGCGAGTAGTAGGCCACGTTCATGTGGCCGTTGTAGTCCAGCCATTCGGGCCGGACTTCGAGCTGCACGCGGTGCACGCCGCTGTCGTCGACATCTTTCATTGGATGAGGGTTCCCTGTACCTGGATGAAACGGCCGGTGTCCCACGGCGAGCCCGTATGGCCGACGCGCCGATCCGCGATCGCGGTGAGCGTGTCGACGCGGCTGCGCGTCGGCGGATTCTTCGCGACGGACCGCGCCGCGCTTCCTTCATTTGAGTGAACCGGGCTCGGACTCACGTCTGCCCGCCTGATTTATTGCCTTGCAACACGACAACTCTTGAAAAAAATGGCGCGAAAGCACCGACGAATCCGCCTGCGTGCCGTTTCGCGCTCGCCGCGCTTGCGACTACATTCGACGGCATCCCCCGGGTCGAGAGGCATACGCGGCCCGCATGCGCAGCACGCGCGAGGTATCGGCGACGGATGCGACCTCCCGCCCCACGGCCGCGAGTC
>JBFWSI010000561.1:0-3299 GCA_050248455.1 Gammaproteobacteria bacterium
GGAGCTCGGCTTCGGGGCCAAGGCCGGCGTGCTCGCGAACGGCTGGAACGCGGGCGGCACGGGCCACGCTTATCTCCAGGTCGGCGGCACGACGCCGGCGACGCTCGTGCACGAGCTCCTGAACGTGCCGGGTCTGAGCCAGGTGTGGGATCTCGTCGGCTTCATCGCGCCCGAGCTCTCGCGCTGCGATCACCCGGGCGGCCCGGGCCCGCATCCGCTGATCAAGTCGCCGCTGGCCGCCCCGCACGGCCATTTCTGGCCCGGCTATGTCGACGGCGACGTCGTCCATCCCGATCGCCTGTCGGTGCTCGGCGACGATCCGACGGTGCGCCTCGGCGCCCACGTCTGCGACGACAGCGGCCGCTGCACCTGGGACGACGAGGTGCAGGCCCTCGACCCGCCGATGTCGCATTCGGACTGCCGGCCATGAGTGCCGGCCTGCGTGTCGTCGCGTTCATCGCCGGCGCCGTGCTGCCACTCTTTGCGCTCGCGCGGCCGCCGGACTTTCCCGCGCCGGACGACGCGACGGTGAGCCAGGTTGCCGAAGAGATCGTCGTTGGCGGGCGCCACATGACGGTGCGCGCCTTCACCACCGAGGACAGCGTCGAGGACGTCGTCGACTTCTACGAGGACGAGTGGCAAGACCCGCCGGTCGACGGCGCACCGGGCTACGCGCTCGACAGCGAGACGATCGCGCCGTGGACCCTGCTGACGAGGGTCGAGGACGACTACGTGATGACGGTGCAGGTGATGGAGCGCAAGCCGGACGGCGCCTTCGGCTTTCTTGCGCTCGGTCGCCTGCCCGAGCCGGGCGAGCGGCCGCGGGCGCCGCCGGTGCCGCCGGCGATGCAGGGCAGCGAGGTGATCTCGAACATTCTCAGCAAGGACAAGGGCCAGGAAGGACAGACGGCGATGCTCCACAACGACAAGTCGCTGGAGAGCAACCTCACCTTCTACCGCAATCATTACCGCGACTGGCGCATCGACATCGATCGGGGAGTCGATCGCGGCAAGATGCATGCGCTGACCTTCACGCGCGGTCGCGAGCAGGTCGTGATCACCATCCAGACCGGCCGGGACGGTTCCCATATCGTCATGAACTTGATAAAACACTCCCTTCTGTGAATACGCCCAACTCACTGCCGCTCCACGCAACGCCGCGGTCGCGCCGTCAAGGCGGACAGGCGATGGTCGAGTACACCGTCATCCTCGCCTTCGGCCTGATGCTGCTGCTCGGGCCGGGCGGCGACGTCTTGCGCGATCTCGCCGACGTCATGCGCAACAACTACCGCGGCTACAGCTACGCGCTGTCGATGTCGCCGCTGCCCGAGTTCGAGACCGGGCCGGAGCTTCGCGAATACGTGGAAGGCCTGGGGCTGGACCCCGAACTCGACGAGCAGACGCTGGATCGACTGACGGTCGATCCCGTGCAGGAGGGCGTGACCGCCGCCCTGTCGCCGTTGACCGATCTGACCACTCAGTTCGGCAGCATCGACGACCTGCTCGCGGCCTTGCCTGAGATCGATGACATCGTCGCCGACGCGGCGAGGGACGCCATCTCGCCGTTCTGAGCGCGCGGTGCGCGCTCGTCGCAGATGGTGCTGGGGGAGGGTGCCGGTGGGGATCGGCATCCTGAAAGCACGACCAGGCACGTTGTCCGTGGGGGAACACCGTTCATGGCTGAGGCGCGTGAGAGCAGGAGTGCATTCGGCATTCCGTTGATTGTCGGTGCCATCGGCTTCGGCCTGGCCGCCGCGGTGATGGCCTTCATCTACCTGAAGGCCGAGAAGGCCGCGCTGCTCGAGAAGTATGCCGGCGCCAACCGCAAAGAAATCGCGGTGCTCGTCGCCGCGAAGGATCTGCCGAAAGGGACGACCCTGCGCGAGGAATATCTGTCGCAGCGGCGCATCCCGGCCGGCTTCGTGTCCAACGACGCGATCGCCGCCGCCGACTACGAGAAGTATCTCGGCCGCGTGCTCGAGACCGACGTCGGCGCCGGCAAGCCGCTGCTGACGAGCTATCTCGACACCCACTTCCCGCGCGATTTCTCCGATCTCGTCACCGTCGGGCGCCGGGCAATGACGATCCAGGTCGACGATCTGAACTCGATCGCGGGCTTCATCCGTCCCGGCAACCGCATCGACCTGTTCGTCACGATCCCTTCCGCATTGTCGGGTTTTTCCGCCGGCTTCATCACCGCGAACATGATCGACGCGATCCCGCCCGATCTGCGCAATGCGATCCCGGCCAGTCTGCTCGAGGCCGCGCGCGGCGCCGACACCTCGGACGGCACGATCAGGGATCTGCTCGCCAACGCGATGCCCAAGGATCTGATCCTGCCGGTGCTGCAGAACGTGCACGTGCTCGCGACCGGTCGCGATCCCTACCGCGAGGAGCTCGATCAGCTCGCCTATCCGCAGCCGCGCACGCAGCGCAACTTCAATACCGTGACCCTCGACCTCGCGCCGCGCGAGGCGGCGCTGCTGTCGGCGGCGATCAAGAAGGGCGACATGCTCGCGCTGCTGCGCAATCGCAAGGACGAAGGCGGTGCCGACTTTTCGACCTTGTCGGCGCAGGATCTCTTCGGCAATGCCTTCGACATGGCGAAGGCGGAGGCCCAGCGCCGCCAGCGCGTGGCCGTCGCCGCCGGCGTCGATCGCGCCGGCAATCTCGTCGACGCCGACGGCAACACGGTGATGACGCAGGCCCAGCTCGTCGCCGCCGGCCTCACCGTCAACGACAAGGGCGAAATCGTCGACAGGAACGGCAAGGTCATCGAGCCCGATGACATCGTCGTCACCGCCGACGGCCGCATCGTGCAGAAATCCGCGCTGGCCGCGGCCGGCCTGTCGGTCAATGCGGCCGGCCAGATCGTCGACGGGACCGGCAGAATCGTCGATGCCGACGAAGTCGTCGTCACCGCCGACGGCAAGGTGGTCACGAAGTCGCAACTCGCCGCCGCCGGTCTGCACGTCAACGAGGCGGGCGAGGTCGTCGACGCGAGCGGCAAGGTCGTCGACACGAGGAAACTGATCGTCGCACCCGACGGGCGGGTGCTGAGCCACGAACAGCTCGCGAAGGCGGGGCTCGCGGTCAACGACAAGGGCGAGATCGTCGACGCCAGCGGCAAGGTCGTCGATCCGACGAAGCTCATCGTCAGCGCGAACGGCGAAGTGTTGGACCAGGCGAAGCTCGAGGCCGCCGGTCTCAGGGTCGACGCCGAGGGCAGAGTCGTCGATGCCAGCGGCAAGCCCGTCGATCCGGCAACGCTGGTGACCGATGCCAACGGCAGGATCGTC
>JBFWSI010000562.1:0-3296 GCA_050248455.1 Gammaproteobacteria bacterium
CGAGGCGATGATGAACGAGATCCGCGCGCTGCACGCGGCGCTGAGCCCGCACGAGACGCTGTTCGTGATCGACTCGATGATGGGCCAGGACGCGGTGCGCACGGCGCAGGCCTTCAACGACGCGCTGCCGCTGACTGGCGTCGTCCTGACCAAGGCCGACGGCGACGCGCGCGGCGGCGCGGCGCTATCGGTGCGCCACGTCACCGGCAGGCCGATCAAGTTCCTCGGCGTTGGCGAGAAGCTGCACGCGCTCGAGCCCTTCCATCCCGATCGCATGGCTTCGCGCATCCTCGGCATGGGCGACGTGCTGACCTTGATCGAAGAAGTCGAGCAGAAGGTCGACAAGCAGAAGGCGGCCAAGGTCGCCGAGAAGATCTCCAAGGGCAAGGGCTTCGATCTGCAGGACTTCCGCGAGCAGATCGATCAGATGCGCAACATGGGCGGCCTGTCGGCGCTGATGTCGAAGCTGCCTGGCGTGTCCGAGCTGCCCGAGCAGATGAAGAACCGCGTCAACGACAAGGAGATGACGCGGCTCGCCGCGATCATCGACTCGATGACGCCGCAGGAGCGGCGCTTCCCGGCCCTGATCAAGGCCAGCCGCAAGAAGCGCATCGCGGCGGGCTCCGGCACCGACGTGCAGGACGTGAACCGGCTGCTGAAGCAGTTCGACAACATGCAGCGCATGATGAAGAAGGTGTCGAAGAAAGGCGGCCTGCAGGCGCTGATGCGTGGCATGCGCGGGCAGTTCCCGCCGGGCGGCGGGATGCCGCCGTTCCGCTGATCCCGCGCGGCCTCATCGTACCTACCACATCGGTCCGGAGATTCGCGATGGACGACCAACTCTACAAGAACGCACTCTACTATCACGAGCTTCCGCGACCGGGCAAGACCGAGATCACGGCGACCAAGCCGCTCGCGAACCAGCGCGATCTCGCGCTTGCCTATTCGCCCGGCGTCGCCGCGCCCTGCGAGGCGATCGCCGCGGATGCGGCGGCGGCCGCGCAGTACACCAATCGCGGCAATCTCGTCGCCGTCGTCACCAACGGCACGGCCGTGCTCGGCCTCGGCGACATCGGTCCGCTCGCTGCGAAGCCCGTGATGGAAGGCAAGGCGGTGCTGTTCAAGAAGTTCGCCGGCATCGACGTCTTCGACATCGAGATCAACGAGTCTAATCCCGACAAGCTCGTCGACATCATCGCCGGCCTCGAGCCGACCTTCGGCGGCATCAACCTCGAGGACATCAAGGCGCCCGAGTGCTTCTACGTCGAGCAGCGGCTGCGCGAGCGCATCGGCATTCCGGTGTTCCACGACGATCAGCACGGCACTGCGATCATCGCCGCGGCGGCGATCCGCAATGCGCTGCGGCTCGTCGGCAAGCGGATCGAAGAGGTGCGGCTCGTGTGCTCGGGCGCCGGCGCGGCGGCGACCGCCTGCCTGCGGTTGCTGGAGTCGATGGGCCTGCCGCGCATGCACATCCTGGTCTCCGACAAGGCCGGCGTGATCTACCGCGGGCGCAGGGAACAGATGGATCCGCACAAGGAGGCCTACGCGGCGGATACCACCGCGCGCACGCTCGCCGATGCGATCAAGGGCGCGGACATCTTTCTCGGCCTGTCCGGCCCGCGGGTGCTGAGCGGCGCGATGGTCGCGACGATGGCGCGCGATCCGATCATCCTCGCGCTCGCGAATCCGACGCCCGAGATCCTGCCCGAAGAGGCGCTCGCGGCGCGGCCGGACGCGATCGTCGCCACCGGGCGCTCGGACTATCCGAACCAGGTCAACAACGTGCTGTGCTTTCCGTACATGTTCCGCGGCGCGCTGGACGTCGGCGCGAAGACCATCACCGAGGAGATGAAGCTCGCCTGCGTCGAGGCGCTCGCCGAGCTCACGATGCAGGAGGCCTCCGACGTCGTGATGGCGGCCTACGGCGGCGAGTCGCTGAAGTTCGGGCCCGAGTACCTGATTCCGAAACCTTTCGATCCGCGGCTCATCACGACGCTGGCGCCGGCGGTGGCGAAAGCCGCGATGGACAGCGGGGTCGCGACGCGGCCGATAGCCGATCTCGACGCCTATCGCGATCAGCTCAGCAAGTTCATCTTCCAGTCCGTGCTGTTGATGAAGCCGGTGTTCGATCGCGCCAAGCAGGATCGCAAGCGCATCGTCTACGCCGACGGCGAGGAGGCCGTGATCCTGCGCGCGGTGCAGACCGTCATCGACGAGGAAATCGCGCGGCCGGTCGTGATCGCGCGGCCGGCGGTGCTCGAGGCGCGCATCGCGAGCCTGGGGCTGCGGCTCAAGCCCGGCGTCGACTTCGATCTCGTCAATCCCGAGCACGACGCGCGCTTCCGCGAATACTCGACGGCCTACTTCGAGCGGATGATGCGCAAGGGCGTGTCGCTGCACGAGGCGCGCACGGTCATGCGCACGAGCACGACGGTGATCGCCGCGCTGCTCGTCGCGAAGGGCGAGGCGGACGCGATGCTGTGCGGATACACCGGCGCCTATCGCGATCACCTGCGCCATCTCGTCGACGTGCTCGGTCGTGCGCCCGGCGCGCGTTGCCTGGCGGCGCTCAACATGCTGGTGCTGAAGAAGGGCACCTTCCTGCTCGCGGACACGCACGTGAACACCGATCCGAGCGCCGACGAAGTGGCCGAGATCGCGCTCGCCGCCGCCGAGCGCGCGCGCCGCTTCGGCATGAGCCCGCGCGTGGCACTGCTCTCGGCCTCGAACTTCGGCACCAGCGACGATCCGTCGGCGGTGAAGATGCGCGAGGCGCTCGCCCTGGCCAGGGCCGCGGCACCCGAGCTCGCGATCGACGGCGAAATGCAGGCCGACGCCGCGCTGCTGCCGCAGATCCGCGCCGCCGCCGTCAGCGACTCACCGCTGCAGGGCGAAGCGAACGTGCTGATCATGCCCTCGCGCGATGCGGCGAACATCGCGATGCATCTGCTGACCGTGCTCGGGGAAGGCGTCGCCGTCGGCCCGATCCTGCACGGGCTGAAGTCGCCGGCGCACATCCTCACCGCGTCCGCGACCGTGCGCCGCGTCGTCAACCTGAGCGCGCTGGCGGCAGTGGACGCGCAGATGCTGGCGGCACGGAGCGGCGCTTAGCGCGGAGAGCCCGGGCGGGCGGCTGCGCCATCTGAAATGCACTGAATTTAGCCACGGAGAACACGGAGGGAAGAATGATTGGGCCTGCGCCTCCGCGGCTCGATCGCTGTTGCAGGCGCCGGCGCTGCGAAAGCCTCGAACAATCCATCTCTTCTCCGTGTTCTCTGTGTTCCCCGCGGCTA
>JBFWSI010000563.1:0-3292 GCA_050248455.1 Gammaproteobacteria bacterium
CACGGCCGCGGTGAAGTGAATGGCCCGCGCCTGATGCGGGACGAGCAATACGCAGGGGGGGGGTCTCCTGCGCGTGAAAATGAACTCAAGCCCGCGCCCTGGTGCGCGGCGACAAAAACGAGACTGGAGACGCGAATGACTGGCCATGCCTTCCCCCGCATTCTGCTTGCCAGCGCCGCCTTGGCCATCGCGGCCGTCGTGCCGATGACCCCGACCCCAGCCGCGGCGCAAGGCCTGAGCTGGCTCTGGGGCGGCGGAAACGAGGTCGGGGGCAGCGGCAAGGAAGTCGTGCGCTTCGGTGTCCAGCACCGGCCCGGCCAGATCATCGTGAGCTTCAGTGACCGCAAACTCTACCTGGTCACCAAGCCCGGCGAGGCGATCAGCTATCCGATCGCGGCTCCGCGCGAGCAAAGCCGCTGGCAGGGCACCATGCAGGTCTCCTCGAAGCGCGTAGATCCGCCCTGGACGCCGACGGCCGAGATGCGCCGCGAGAATCCGAAGCTTCCCGCATTTGTCCCGGGCGGCCACCCGCTGAACCCCATGGGCGTTCGCGCCCTCTACCTCGGCTCGTCGCTCTATCGCATTCATGGCACGGATGCGCCCTGGACAATCGGGCAGGCAGTCTCGAAGGGCTGCATCCGCATGTACAATAAGGACGTGGTCGATCTTTACGATCGCGTCCCCGTGGGCGCCCGCGTCACCGTGACCTGGAACCGCTACACGACCTCGTCAGCGCCCATGGCCTGGGGCGGCGGCGGAAGCAGTGTGGTCGATCGCACCAGCTCACGGGGCCCGTCCGGCGCTTCGGCAGGATTCGTCTTCCCCTGGTTCGATCAGGAGGAAGAGCAGCCCCGTCGCGCCGCGCCCAAACCGCGCCCTCAGAAGCGCGCAGTCAAGAGGCAGCAGCAGACGACGCCGGTCAGCAGCAACACTGCGGCGCCCCGGCCAAGTGTCTCCGTCTACTGATCAAGCCGTGTTGCTGCGGTAGTGTGAATGAACATGCGGCCTGCCTTAACCGGCGGGCCGCAGCAGTTTCCAGCTCATCGCATCACCCCGCGCACGGATCGACCAACGCTGCTTTAAGCATTCGATTTGCAAGCGCCGGCAGCCGCAGCTACGACCAATTTGTCAAGCATTCGTGACTCGCAATTGAAGCGCCAAAGAGCGATACCGAAGCTCATGCCGACACCGCATTCAAGTTCCGAGCCGTCGGTCGGTCGGCAGGCGGCTTGGCCGCATTGTTTGTGCTCTCTGGCCATTGGCATCGAGAGCGGTCACACAGCTTCGCGCGCGTCGCAAGCGGTGCCTGGACCTCACCGGACGGAAGCAAAATGCGCGCGCTAACTGAATGGTCGACGTACATCGCTCTGGCATTTTCCAGCGCGGTGCTGGCGGGGCCGGTCTTAGCATCGAGCGCAGAGAAGACGGACGGGACAGCGGGCGCCGCGCCGCCGGTGGCTGTGATCGAACTCTTCACCAGCCAGGGCTGCTCCTCCTGCCCAACGGCCGATGCTCTCCTCAAGACGTTCGCTGAGCGCCCCAACGTCGTCGCCCTGACATTTCCCGTGGACTACTGGGATTACCTCGGCTGGAAGGACACGCTCGCCAGTCCGAAGTTCAGTGCCCGCCAGCGCGCGTACGCGAGCGCGCGCGGCGACGGACGGGTATACACGCCCCAGGTCGTGGTGAACGGCCTCAAGCACGCACTTGGATCGAGCGAGGCCGACATCAACAAGGCCGTCGCGATAACGACTCCGAAAATCGATCCCTACCGCGTCGGCGTGCGCCTGCGCAGCGCCAACGAGCACCTCATCATCGATCTCGAGGCGGCGCGCGAGCCGGCCAAGGCCGGCGAGGCGACAATATGGCTTGCTCTGATCCGCCGCCACGTCGAGGTCAAGATCAAGCGCGGCGAGAACCACGGCAAGATCGGCATCTACCATAACGTCGTGCACGAATGGATGCCGGTCGGCGTCTGGAACGGCGCGGCGGCGACCATCAAGCTCGCGCACCACGCCGTGAAGCAATCAGGCGCCGATGGCTGTGCCATCATCCTGCAGCGGGGCGATGCGGGCGCCATCGTCGGGGCCGCACTTCTCGACGAATGGTGAGCAGGCGATACCCCCCCCGATGCGCCCGGCGCGGCGACGCATGGCTGGCCCTCCGCCCCAAGAGTTGCGTTGCGCGCAAGCCCCGGCTCGCACTATTTTCCGGCTATGTCGAACGCACCTGCACGTTCTCTCTCGATTGCGCTTGCCCAGCTCAACCCCGTTCTCGGCGACATCGCCGGCAACCTGGCGAAGCTGCGCCGCGCGCGCGCCGACGCCGCCAGCCTGGGGGCCGACCTGCTTGTCCTGCCCGAGCTGTACGTAAGCGGCTATCCGCCGGAGGACCTGGTGCGCAAATCGGCATTCGCCGCCGCGTGCCGCACAGCGGTTGAGCAGCTTGCTGCCGATCTCGGGCCAGGGCCGGCCGTGCTCGTCGGCACGGTCTGGCCGGAGGACGGCAAGGTTTACAACGCCGTTGCCCTGCTCGACGAAGGCAAGGTCGCGGCCGTGCGCCTGAAGGTCGATCTCCCCAACTACGGCGTGTTCGACGAAAAGCGCGTGTTCGACGCGGGACCGCTGCCGGGTCCGATCCACTTCCGCGGCGTCAAGATCGGCGTGCCCATCTGCGAGGACATCTGGACCGACGAGGTCACGGAATGTCTCGCCGAATGCGGCGCCGAGTTCTTCATCGTTCCGAACGGCTCGCCCTTCGACTGGAAGAAGATTGACGTCCGCATGAACATCGCGGTCTCGCGCGTGACCGAGACCGGACTGCCGCTTGCCTATCTCAATCAGATCGGTGGACAGGACGAGCTCGTTTTCGACGGCGCGTCCTTCGTTCTCAACGCCGATGCGAGCCTCGCCGTCCAGCTTCCGGACTGGGAGGAAGCGCTCGTCGTTACGCACTGGGAGCGCACGGAGCGCGGCTGGCACTGCAAGAGCGGCCCCCGCGCGCACCTCGAGGAAGACGACGCGGCAGCCTATCATGCCTCCGTGCTCGGCCTCCGTGACTACGTCGACAAGAACCGCTTTCCGAGCGTGGTGCTCGGCCTTTCCGGCGGCATCGACAGTGCACTCGTCGCAGCCATGGCGACCGACGCTTTCGGCGCCGATCGCGTGCACTGCGTAATGCTGCCCTATCGCTACACGTCGAGCGACAGCCTCACCGACGCAGCAGCATGCGCGAAGGCACTCGGCGTGCACTACGATACGGTGCCGATCGCGCCGGCCGTCGACGGCTTCTA
>JBFWSI010000564.1:0-3288 GCA_050248455.1 Gammaproteobacteria bacterium
TTACTGCCATTGCATTGCAGCTGTCACACCCGGGATGGCAAAGGCGTCTGCCCCCTGCTCATCCCCGCCGCGCCTCGAGCTGCAGGCCGAAGAGCCGGGCCGTGCCGGTCGCCGCGAGGTTCAGCATCTGGTCGAGCTCCTCGCGGCGAAACGCGTGACCTTCCGCCGTCCCCTGTACCTCGATGAAGCCGCCGCCGGAGTTCATCACCACATTCATGTCGGTCTCGGCCTCGACATCCTCGGCGTAGTCGAGGTCGATCATCGGCACGCCCTTGACGATGCCGACCGAAATGGCGGCGATCTGGCCGTGCAGCGGGTCGGCCGCGAGCTGGCGACGCGCGATCAGCGTCTCCACGGCATCCGCGAGCGCGACGAAGCCGCCGGTGATCGCGGCGGTGCGCGTGCCGCCGTCGGCCTGCAGCACGTCGCAGTCGATCGTGATGGTGCGCTCGCCGATGGCGCCGAGGTCGATGCACGCGCGCAGCGAGCGGCCGATCAGCCGCTGGATTTCCTGCGTGCGTCCGGACTGCTTGCCGCGCGCGGCCTCGCGCGCGCTGCGGGTGTGGGTCGCGCGCGGCAGCATGCCGTACTCGGCCGTCAGCCAGCCGCGGCCGCCGTTGCGCAGGAACGCGGGCACGCCGTTCTCGATGCTCGCCGTGCACAGCACGCGCGTGCCGCCGTACTCGTCGTGCACCGAGCCCGCCGCGTGCGCGGTGTAATGGCGCGTGAAGCGCTCCGGTCGCAATTGATCGGCCGCGCGGCCCCCGCTTCGCATGAATGGCTCCGTGATCGGGTCAGTGACGCCAGACCAGGCTGGCGGCGGATGCATTGTCGCTGTGCGGGGCCGATGCGGCTACTGCGCGTTCGGCGAGCGCCTTGAGCGAGGTGGCGCAGCTGCCATTGCCGGGCCGGCAGAACCCGGCAATCTCGACGTCCTTCAGGTTCGCCCAGACACCATCGGAGCACACCAGCAGCATGTCGCCTTCCGCGAGCGGCTGCCGGCCCGAGATCGACATCTCGGGCAGCGCGGCCTCGCCGCCGATGCAACACTCGACGTAGTTGCGCATCGGGTGGCCCTGCATTTCGTCCTCGCGGATCGAGCCCTCCCGCAGAAGCTGCTCCACGTGGCTGTGATCGCGCGTGCGCGCCACTACTGTGCCGTTGCGCAGGTGATAGACCCGGCTGTCGCCGACATGCGCCCACCAGGCCTCGCCGCGTTGCACCAGGCAGATGGCGCAGGTGGCGCGCGGTCGCAGGTCCACGGCGAGCCGGGTGCCAAGCGCGACGACCGCGGCATGCGCGCGCCCAAGCGCGAGGTGCAGGAACCCGAGCGGATCGAAAAGCGGCTTCGGCGCTGCCCGGAACAGCTCGAGCATCACCTTGCTGCCGGTCTCGGCGGCGCGCGCGCCGTGGGCGTGGCCGCCCATGCCGTCCATCACCACGAGCAGCGCCGCGCCGTCGCCGGAGGCGACCGCGACCCGGTCCTGGTTGTCCTCGCGATCGCCGGTCAGACTGACCTCGGCGAACTCGATTGCCACGCGCGCTCCAGCGGCGGATCGCCACCGCCCCCTGCTAAACTGTGGCGCAGCTTACAACACCGGCCCGTGCCACATCCCGGGGATATCGAACGAATGCTGAGGAGCATGACAGGCTTCGCGCGCTGCGAGCGCTCGACCACGGCCGGGGTGCTCGCCTGGGAGATCCGCAGCGTCAATCATCGCTATCTGGAACTCAGCCTGCGCCTGCCGGAGGAGCTGCGCGCCGCGGAGGGCGAGATCCGGCGCACGATCGCAGCCAGCGCGCGCCGCGGCAAGGTGGATGCCACGCTTTACCTGCGCCCCGGCGCCGCCGGTGACCGCGAACTGCTGTTCGACGAAATTCTGCTGGACCGCCTGGTCGAGAGCGTGCAGGCCGTGCAGCGACGCCTCGGCGCCCCCGGGCGCATCGATGCGGTGGACCTGCTGCGCTGGCCCGGCGTGGTGCGAGAACAGGAACGGGATGCCGCGCCGCTGGTCGCGGCATCGGAGGCGCTGCTCGCCGAGACCCTCGTTGCATTCACCGCCTCGCGCGCGGGCGAAGGCGAGCGCATCGCCGAAATGCTGGCGTCGCGCGCACGCCAGGTGGGTCGGATCGTCGACGCCGTCGCGGCGCGACTGCCAGAAGCTCAGGCGCGCATCCGCGCGAAGCTCAAGGAGCGCCTGGCCGCGCTCGCCGCCGAGGGCAGCCCGGAGCGGCTCGAGCAGGAGATCGCGATCCTGTTGCAGAAGATGGACGTGGCCGAGGAGCTCGACCGGCTGAAGAGTCACGTCGAGGAACTCACCGGCACCATCGCCTCCGGCGATGCGGTCGGCCGCAAGCTCGATTTCCTGATGCAGGAATTCAATCGCGAGGCGAACACGCTGTCGTCGAAGTCGCAGGACGTCGAGACGACGCGCTGTGCGGTGGAGCTCAAGGTCCTGATCGAGCAGATGCGTGAGCAGGTCCAGAACGTCGAATAGCTTCCGGCGGCTTCCGCAGACTTCCGTCAAAGGCGAGTCAAGTCTCTGAGTTTCTGGTGTTTTTGACCAGAATCGTCCACTGGCGTCCAGTCCCGTCTGAGCTAATCTTGTAGCTCGATCTGTAGCTGGTTTGTAGCTAGATCCGTAGCTGGGATTCGACGAGCAAGGGGACGAAATGGCACGCGCGAAGCTGACGGCACTCGCCGTCGAGCGGGCTCACCGGTCGGGCGAGACGGTGTTGCTCAGCGACGGCGACGGGCTGTACCTGCGCAAGCAAACGCGCGACGGCGCCTCGTGGACCCTGCGTTACCGCTTCGCCGGCAGGGAGCACTGGCTCACGCTCGGCAACTACCCCGACATGGCGCTCGCCCAGGCGCGGGTTGAGGCGCGTCAGGCGCGCGTCTTGCTCGACCGGCAGCAGGATCCCCTGAGCGTCCGGCGTGCGGCGCTGGCCGAAGAACGCGAGAAGGGATCGTTCAAGGCGCTGTGCAAGGACTGGTATCGCGCCGAAGTCCAGGCGCGCGGGCTCAAGCACCCCGCCGTCCCACGCCGGCATCTGGACCGGTACTTGCTGCCCAAGTTCGGCCGACTGCCGGCATGCGACATCACGCCTCCCGATATCGCCCGCCTGCTGGACGAACTCAAGGGGCGTGCGCCGACCGCGGCGAACGATCTCCTACGCTTCTCGCGGCGGATCTTCGCCTTTGGGGTACGTCGCCGCTTCGTGCTGAGCAACCCGGCCGCGGATTTCTCGCCCCGCCTCGATGCCGGCGGCATCGAACGGCCGCGC
>JBFWSI010000565.1:0-3286 GCA_050248455.1 Gammaproteobacteria bacterium
CTGCGGCTATGCCTCGCGCATCGGTATCAGCCGCGTGCTGATCCCGCCGTTCAGCTCGGTGTTCTCGGCGCTGGGTGCCGGCAACATGGACGGCCTGCACATCCACGAGAAATCGCTGTACCTGATGCTCTACGACGCGACCAAGCGCACGATGCTCGAAGACTTCACGGTCTTCAACGCGACCGTCGCCGAGCTCGAGCAGCGCGGCCGCGAGGATCTCGCGCGCCAGGACGTGAAGCCAGAGCACATCAAGACCCGCGTCGAGCTCGATATGCGCTACGGCAACCAGCTCGCGCAGATCGGCGTGACGAGCCCGCTGTCGCGGCTCGCGTCGATGCAGGACGTGATCACGCTGCTCGACCGCTTCAGCGTCAACTACGCGCAGCGCTTCGGCGAAGGCAGCCAGGCCCCCGAGGCCGGCGTGCGCATCAACGTCATTCGCGTCGTGTCCTACGTCGAGCACGAGCGGCTCGATCTGCGGCAGTCGACGAAACGCACGGACGAGCGGCCGAAACCGGCGAGCCAGCGCCAGTGCTGGTTCCCCGAGAGCGGCGAGGCGCAGATGACCGCGGTCTACGACCATCGAGCGGTGCGCGAGGGCATGACCGTGGCGGGCCCCGCGCTGATCGAGACACCACGCACGACCTACCTCGTCGAGCCCGGCTGGTCCCTGACGATGGGACTGTCGGGGTCGGCCTGGTTGGTGAAGGAATAGCGTTCGACGCGAAGAGGTGCAGCGCATGGGCGGCGACAAAGAAAAATCGATCATCGAGAAGTTCCTCGAGGAGAACGTGCTCTTCCTCGGGCCGGATCCCGAGATCATGGAGGACCACAGCGTCGTGCCGACGACGCCGCGTGAAGCGGAGGCGCTGCGCGCCTTCACCGATCCGGACCAGATCAACCTGGTGCGGCACAAGCTGCAGACCGCCTGCAACGAATCCTTCGACATGGTCGAGCAGATGGGAGCGGCGCCGGGAGCGAAGTGGGGCGACCTGATCTCCGGCGTGTGGACGGCGAACGGCGATCTCGCGATGGCGAGCATGGGCGGCGTGCTCATTTTTTCCGTGCTGACGCAGCACCCCGTCAAGTTCATCCTGAAGTACTGGAAGGACGATCCGACCGTCGGGCTGAAGGATGGCGACATCTTCATGCACAACGACGCGCGCTACGGCAACATCCACAACACCGATCAGAGCCTCGTCATTCCGGTCTTCCACGACGGCGAGCTCGTGTGCTTCACGGGCGCCATCGTGCACGAGGGCGAGAACGGCGCGATCGAGCCGGGCGGCATGCCGTCGGCGGCCGAATCGCCGTTCGACGAAGGGCTCAAGATGTCGCCGATCAAGGTCGGCGAGAACTACGAGTTCAAGCGCGACATCATGACCTTCCTGCAGAACTCGGTGCGCGAGCCGAAGCTGCAGCTAGAAGGCATGAAATCGAAGTTCTTCGCCGCGATGCGCATGAAGGCGCGCGTCGAGGACGCGATCGCGGAATATGGCGTCGATGCCGTGATCGCGACTCTGCGCAAGACCCTGACCGACACCGAGGCCGAGGTGCGCCGCCGCCTCTCGTGCTGGCCGGACGGCACGGTGCGCACGAACGTGTTCGCCGACGGCACGCTGCGCGAGAACTGCCTGATTCGCATCCGTTGCGAGCTGCACAAGAAGAAGGACGAGCTCGTCATCGATTTCCGCGGCTCGTCGCCGGAGTTCCTGAACCGCCCGAACAACACGGTGCTCGCGTCGCTGAAGGGCATGCTGGCGCAGGAGTTCCTGAGCTTCGTGTGGCCGGACCTGCCGCGCAACCAGGCCGTGTTCGCGCCGATGACGGTGTTGACCGATCGCAAGTCCGCGCTGCACTGCTCGCCCGACGCGCCCAATGCGCAGAGCATGATGACCTTCTTCCCGGGCTTCACCGCGATCCAGATCGGCGTGCCGAAGTTCCTCTACAGCTCGAGCCACCGCGCGACGGACGTCATCGCCGGCTGGTACAACATGATCGTCACCTTCATCTACGGCGGCATCAACCAGTACGACGAGCTGGTCGGCAACGTGTGCGCGGACCTCAACGGCATGGGCGGCGCCGCGCGCTGGAATCGCGACGGCCAGCATTCGCTGGCGCCGATCTTCGCGCCGATGGCGGACATCGGCGAGCAGGAGCTGATCGAGGAAGAGGTGCCGCTGATCAAGATCGTCCCGCATCGCCTGATGAAGGACGGCGAAGGCTTCGGCAAGTACCGCGGCGGTCACGGCTACCAGCAGATCGCGACGATGAAGGATTCGTCGATGTGGGGCTTCATGTGCTGCAGCATCGGGTCGAAGTTCCCGACCACCTACGGCATCTTCGGCGGTTACGGACCCGGCACGCTGCCGCTGTGCAAGGTCAAGGGCGTGAACGTCTTCGACGTCATGCAGGACAGCCGCGATCTGATGCGCTACACGATTCCCGAGATCATGAACGAGCGGCCGTTCCCGGGCGCGCGGTATTCGACGCACCACATGGGACTGCAGCTCGAGTTCGCGCAGCCGGGCGAGCTCTACATGATCACGCAGGGCGGCGGCGGCGGTTACGGCGACGTGCTGGAGCGCGATCCGGCGCTCGTCGCGAAGGATTTCCTCGACGGCCTGCTGTCGATGCGCAGCGTGCAGGACATCTACCACGTCGTGCTCGACGAGAAGACCGGTGCGGTCGACGTCACGGCCACCGAGCACGCGCGCCAGGCCGAGCGCGACAAGCGCAAGGCGCGCGGCAAGCCCTATCACGAGTTCGTCAAGGAATGGGAGACCGCGAAACCGCCGCGCGACGTGCCCTTCTTCGGTTCGTGGAAGGATCGCTCGCTGCTCTACCGCGGCAGCCAGGACGACACCTGTCCGGCCGACGACATCAGATCCGTGATGATGCCGAATCCGAAGGACGTGCGCATCGCGGAGCTAGAAGCTCAGCTCGAGGCGCTGCGCGGCGGGGCCGAGGTCGAACGCGCCAATCGGCGTTCGTGAGCGCATCGTCGATGAGCGCCGGCATCCTGAAGGCCTGGCTGGCCGGCACGCGCAGCGGCGCGCTCTGGATCGAATACGACGACTATGCCGGCCGCGTGTTCGCCGGCGCGCCGGCGGACTGGCTGGGCCAGGCCGTGCGCTACGCGAACACGCTGGGACAGGCGCGCAAGATCGTGCGCACGGATGTGCTGACGATCGATCTGACGGCGCCCTGTCTGGCGCATGCGCCGACGGCGGGCAGCCCGATCGAGCGCGCGCGGGCGGCGCTCGACGACGCCACCGCGCGCGCC
>JBFWSI010000566.1:0-3275 GCA_050248455.1 Gammaproteobacteria bacterium
CAACTGCGCGCTGCATTTCCATCCGTACATGAGCGAGCGCGTGCGCGAACGGCTCAACATCGAGCAGGGCCTGCGCCGCGCGCTGGAGCGCAACCTGCTCGAGCTCCACTACCAGCCGATCGTGAACCTCGTCGACGGCCGGCTCGCGAGCGTCGAGGCGCTGCTGCGCTGGCAGGACGCCGAGCTCGGCGCGATCTCGCCGAACCGCTTCATTCCCGTCGCCGAAGAGGGCGCGATGATCAACGCGCTCGGCGACTGGGTATTGCGCACGGCCTGCGCCCAGATCGCGGCCTGGCGCGCCGGCGGCATCGTGCCGCCGCCGGTCGCCGTCAACGTGTCGGCGCGCCAGCTCGGCGAGCGCGACTTCGTGCGGCGCCTGCAGGCCATTCTCGCCGAGTACGCGATCCGCGACGGCGAGCTGACGATCGAGATCACCGAGAGCGTGCTGCAGCACCTCGACGCGAGCCGCCAGACCCTGCTCGCGCTGCGAGCGCTGGGCGTGCGCATCGCGATCGACGACTTCGGTGCCGGCTTCTCGGCGCTGGGCTTGCTGAAGCACCTGCCGCTCGATGCGCTGAAGATCGACCGCAGCCTGATCGCCGACCTGCCGGATAGCGCGAGCGACGTCGCGATCGTCGGCGCCATCGTGTCGATGGCGCGCAGCCTCGGCGTCACCGTCACCGCCGAGGGCATCGAGACCGAGCGCCAGCGCGAGCTGCTGCGGCTGATGGCCTGCGACTACGGCCAGGGCTGGCTGTTCGGCGAGGCGAACGTCGCGGACTTGCTTGCGAGCAGGCTGGACAGCGTGCGGCCGGCGACTTGACGAGGCGTCGCGAGACTACCGCGCGTCATCCCCGCGCAAGCGGGAATCCACGCTCGACGCCGCCGTTTCCGTCGTACGCCCGCGCGCTCGGGTCCAGCTCGTCGCCACGTCGTGGATGCCCGCCTGCGCGGGCATGACGGAGCGAGGAAAAGGCTGTTCGCCCGGCGCGTCGTCATTCCCGCGCAAGCGTGAATCCACGCCTGGCACCGCGTCTCCGTGGAACCGCCTTCCTCGCGCGTGGCCGGCGCGGGGCTCGCATGCTAGGCTGCCGGCCACTCATGCGACCGCCGCCGCCTCTCGATCTTCCCACCCTCGAGCGTCAGATCGAGTCCTGGCCGCTGCCGACGCGTCGCGCCGCTTTCACGCATGCCGCGGACGTCGCGCACGACGGAGGCTGGCGCGTTCAGGTATTCGATTCGATCCACGACTTGCCGGTCGCCGGCTGGGACGAGATCGCCGGGCCTGCCGCCGCGCCGCGCTCGCACGCCTATCTCGCAGCGATCGAGGCTTCCGGCATCAACGACTGCCGCTACTTCTATCCGGTGGTGTACGACGCCGCGGGCCGTGTCCTCGCGCAGGCCTGCGTCTACACGATCACGACCGACCTGACGCAGACGCTGCCGGCGCGCTGGCAGCCCGTGGCCGTCGCGGTGCAGCGGCTGTGGCCCGGCTTCCTGCAAGTGAAGATCACGGAATGCGCATCGCCGCTGGTGCCCGGCCATTCGATCTCGATCCGGCCCGGCGCGCCGCGCGCGGCGCTGATCCGCCGTCTCGGCCACGTCGTCGCCGAGCTCGCGCGCCGCGAAGGCTCACGCCTCGTCGTGTTCCGCGATTTCCTCGACACCGAGCGCGCGGACGCCGACGCGCTGTTCGACGCAGGCTACAACCGCGCCTCGAACATGCCGCTCGCGCGCATCCGCGTGCGCTGGAGGACCTACGACGAATACCTGGACGCGATGCGCTCGCGCTACCGCAAGGATCTGAAGCGCCGTCTCGAACGCGTCGAACGCGGCGGCCAGCGTGCGCTGCGGCTCGCGCATTTCGCCGAGCGCGCTGCGCTGTGGGCCGAGCAGGTCGCGACGATGTACGACCGCTCGAAGAGCTTCAAGCGCGAGCGCATCGGCGCGCGCTACTACGAAGAGATCGAACGTATTCCGGCCGCCAACCGCATGGTGCTCGCCGCCGAGCGCGACGGTCACCCGGTCGCGCACGGCCTCGTGCTGTTCGACGCCGAGCACACCGTCGCGACTTATTTCGGCCGCGACGCCGGGCCGCCCGGCAACGAATGGTTCCACCTGCTGAACGAGGTCATCCGCCTCGGCATCGAACGCGGCAGCCGCTACATCTGCCTGGGGCTGGGCTCCTACGACGCGAAGTCGCTGGTCGGCGCCGATTTCGAGCCGCTGCATTGCTATGCGCGCAGCACGCTGGCCTGGGTCAACTGGCTGATGCGTCGCGTACCCGATCGCATGGCGCGTCCGGAAGTGCGCGCCCGCCGCATCTTCCGCGACGACGACGCGGCGACGTAGCCCGGATGAGCGCAGCGAATCCCGGGCTGTGCGCCGCCAGCCCATGCGTTGAAAGAATCTATATAGCTGAGCGCGCTCCAGTGCGTGCTAATTGGCGTCATTCCCGCGCCAGCGGGAATCCACGCCGGACGAGGAGGCCTTCGTCGGGCGGTTCTTCTTCCGCGCTGGACGCCGGGGGAGTGCGTGGATGCCCGCTGGCGCGGGCATGACGGGGGAGGTTCCTACACGGGCATATGCTATCGAACAGCCGGTGGAGCGTATTGATGCTCCGCTATATAGCCACGGAGGGCACGGAGGGCACGGAGAAAGAGATTGATGGGTCTGCGCCTCCGTCGCTCCGGCGCCATCATTGGCGCCCGCGTCACGGAAATTCTCCATCAATCCTTTTCTTTCTCCGTGCCCTCCGTGGCCAGATTAAGCAGCGCCCGAAGTGGCACAGAGCCAAGACTACGCCGCAGCGGCTCGGCGGCGTGTCGCCGCGAAGTCCCATACGCCGCCGAGCACCGCGAACAGCAGGCGATAGCAGTACATCAGCGAGACCAGCAGCACGGCCTCGCGCGAACTGAGGCCCAGCGCGATGTACAGCCCGGTACCGGCGATTTCCGCCGCGCCGATGCCGGCGACGTTCAGCGGGATCGCGGCGAACAGCGACGAGGCGGCGAGCACGAACAGCAGCTCGCGGTAATCGATGCCCTGTCCCCAGGCCTGGGCCGGCAGCACCTCGGCCGCCGCCATCAGCGCCTGCATCGCGACCGACCAGCCCACGGCCGCCGCGGCGTCGAGCCTGTGCGCCACCAGCCGCTGCAACATGTCGCGGAAGGAGGCGTTGAGGCGGGCACGACACTGCCAGGCGACGGCGAGCAGCAGGCCGTTGACGACGATGATCGCGACCGCGATCCAGCGCAGGTCGATCGGGCCCTCGA
>JBFWSI010000567.1:0-3269 GCA_050248455.1 Gammaproteobacteria bacterium
CGATCGAGCGCGGCTTCGACGACTGCCGGGTCGACGCCCTCGCGCGCGACGCGCTCGAGCACCACGAAGATGCCCTGTTCCAGCGCCTGCGCGTGGACCTTGTCGCTGCCCTCGACGCCGCAGTAGAACGCGAGCTGGCGCGCCGAGTCATCGATGCCGCAGAGCTCCGACGGCGCCCGCGCAAGCTCGGTGGTCTCGAGGAAATGCCGCATCGGGCAGGCGCTGTGCTCGAGCAGGATGCTGGACAGCACGTGCGCTTCGAGCATCGCGCGCGGATCGCCCGTCTCGCCGAGCAGCCAGCCCCATACGATGTGCGTGCCCTGCTCCTCGTCCTCGGCGTCGTCGACCGCGTAGTGCACGACGCGCGAGCGCGGCGCCGGCAGCGGCGGCTGCAGGCCGCTGACGATGGTCTCGCTCATCGGCGTGAAACGGTCGAGCGCGAGCGTCGCGAACTTCGCCTGGTGGTCCAGCGCATCGAAGCAGCCGTAGGTCAGGAACACCGCCTGCGTCGGGTGATAGTGCCTGGCGTGGAACTCGCGCAGCGCCGCATGCGTGAGGTCGGGGATTTCCGCCGGATCGCCGCCGCTGTTGTAGCGGTAGGGCGTCTGCGGAAAGAGATCCGCCTGCAGGTGATGCCACAGCTGCGCGACGGGCGAGCTCATCGCGCCCTTCATCTCGTTGTAGACGACGCCCTTGTAGACCAGCCCCTGCTCCGGGTGCGCGGGATCGGCGAACTCGACGCGACAGCCTTCCTGCGCGAAGTCGCGCGCGTCGAGCTTGGGGAAGAACACGGCGTCGAGATAGACGGCAAGCAGGTTGTCGAAATCCTTGCGGTTGCGCGTCGCGAACGGATACGCGGTGCTGTCGCTGCTCGTGAACGCGTTCATGAAGGTGTTCAGCGAACGGCGCAGCATCATGAAAAAGGGATCGCGCACGGGATAGCGCGCGCTGCCGCAGAGCGTCGTGTGCTCGAGAATGTGGGCGACGCCCGTCGAGTCGCGCGGCAGGGTCGGGAAGGCGACCATGAAGGCGTTGTCGTCGTCGTCGCAGGCGAGGTGATAGTGACGCGCGCCGGTCGCGGCGTGGCGGAAGGCCTGGAATTCGAGGTTCAGCGTCGCGATGCGGCGCCGTTCGAGCAGTTCGAAACCGTGTGCGTTCATGCCTTGGGTATCTCTTCCTTCGTGTCCTGCAGTCGTTCCAACACCGCGCGCAGTTCGCGCAGCGAGCCGATTTCGGCGTCGGCGCGGCGCTGGCCTTCGGGCCATGCGCGGCCGTCACGATTGAGCCACACCGCGCGCACCTGCGCACGAAGGGCGCCTTCGATGTCGTGCCGCGGCTCGTCGCCGATGTGAACCATCGCCGAGGCCGCGACCCCGGCGCGCGCCATCACCGCCTTGAACATCCGCGGATCGGGCTTGCTGCAGCCGGTGTCGACCGGCGACAGCATGTAGTCGAAATACTGCGCGACGCCGGCGCGCACCAGATCCGTATTGCCGTTGGTCAGCGACGCCAGCCGATAGTTGCGTCGGAGATCGCGCAGCACCTCGTCGACCTCCTCGAACAGCGTCACCGCGCTGCGCGCCTCGAGGAAGACCTCGACCGCGGCATCGCCCAGCGCCGGATCGTAGCCGCAGGCGTCGCAGAGCTCGGCCATCGCCGCGCGACGGAGCGCCGTGAAGTCGTGCGCCAGATCCGGCCGCTCGCGCATCAGCGCGCGGCGCCGGGCCTGCATCGCGCCGATGTCGTGCGCGGCGGCGACGCGCGGCAGGTGGGTCGTGAGCCAGGCGTACTGGATTTCCTCCGCACGCAGCAGCACCGGGCCCGCCGCCCACAGCGTGTCGTCGAGATCGAAGCACAGCAGTTCGACGGAGGACATGCGGGCGAAGTCTGCGATAATCAAGCACGACGGGCACGACGGGCGAGCGGCGCCGCGTGATGTCCGCCGTGGTCCTGAACGCGGAGTCTTGCCATGCCTTCCTTCGACGTCGTCTCCGAAATCGATGCCCATGAACTGACCAATGCCGTCGATCAGGCCAACCGCGAAATCGCGAACCGCTTCGATTTCAAGGGGACGGGGGCGCGGGTCGAGCGCGACGAGTACGTGCTGACCATCATCGCCCAGGCCGAATTTCAAGTGAAGCAGGTCGAGGAAATCCTGCGCCTGAAGATCTCCAAGCGCGGCATCGACCTGCAGTGTCTCGACGCCGGCGCAGTGACATCCAATGTTAGCGAGGCGCGGCAGAAGGTGACGGTCAAGCACGGCCTCGACCAGGAGCATGCGCGCAAGGTGGTCAAGGCCATCAAGGACACCGGCATCAAGGTCACCACGCAGGTCCAGGACCAGCAGGTGCGCGTCACCGGCAAGAAGCGCGACGATCTGCAGGCCGTGATCGCCGCGCTGCGCGGCGCGGCCGTCGGCCTGCCGCTGCAGTTCACGAACTTCCGCGACTGAGCGCCGCGCAGCCCGCCATGCAGGCCCCCGTAGTCGAACACGCTTTCCAGTGCCCCTACTGCGGCGAGCGCATCAGCATCGTCGTCGACACCTCGGCCGCCGGCCAGGCCTACGTCGAGGACTGCGAGGTCTGCTGCCAGCCGATCGAGCTGGCCTTCGAGGTCGACGACGCCGGCGGGCTGGCGTGGTTCAGCGCGCGTCGCCTCGACGAATGATGCGCGACGCGCTGTGGCTGCTGCTCGCGACGGCCTGCTGCTACGGCCTGTGGTCGTGGAGCGTGCGCGGCCGCGAGCGCGTGCTCGCGGTGGTGCGCGAAGTCTGCCGCGATCTCGAACTGCAGGCGCTGGACGACAGCGTCGTGCTGCGCGGCTTCAGGCTGCTGCGCACACCCGATGGCCTGCGCATCGGCCGCACCTACCGCTTCGAATTCACGCTCGACGGCAGCACGCGCTATGTCGGCGACGTCGGCCTCGTCGGCCTGCGCCTCGCGTGGGTGCGGATCGGGCATCCGCAGGGGGACATCCACATCGACGTGAGCCGCAGCAACCCGCTCGTCGCGCTCGACGGGCGCCGTGAAGATACGTAGGCGAAGACTGCGCTGCGCGCTGCCACGGAAAACACGGAGGGGGACTTGATTGGGCGGTACCCCGGCGCTGAACTCTCGTAGGGCGGACGCCGTTCCGGAGCGCATGCATTCAAGAAGGCGCTGCGCCGTGAGCGGCGAGCAGGATCGATGGACTTCGCATATCGGACATGTCGGACCCCGGGTTCCGCTGCGCTCCTTCCGGGCTACGAAGATTTCACGGCTGTAGGTCTT
>JBFWSI010000568.1:0-3265 GCA_050248455.1 Gammaproteobacteria bacterium
CCGCTCTCGGTGCCGCCGGTGAAGGCGACCTTGGCGACCTTCGGATGCTCGTCGAGCGCCGCGCCGACCTCGTTGCCGAAGCCCGTGACGACGTTGACGACACCGGGCGGGAAGCCGGCCTTCTCGACCAGCTCCATCAGCTTCAAGGTCGAGGTCGAGGTGAACTCCGAAGGCTTGATCACCAGGGTGCAACCCGCGGCGAGCGCCGGCGCGAGCTTGAACGACAGCAGCAGCAGCGGCGAATTCCACGGCGTGATCGCGGCGACGACGCCGATCGGCTCGTGGCGCGTGTAGTTGAAGATGTCGGGCTTGTCGATCGGGATCACCGCGCCCTGGATCTTGTCGGCGAGGCCGCCGTAGTAGTAGTACCACTGCGGCAGGTAGTTGCACTGCGCGAGCATTTCGTTGAGCAGCTTGCCGTTGTCGCGCACCTCGTATTCGGCGAGCTCCTGCGCGTTGTCGCGGATCAGATCGCCGAGCTTGCGCACGAGCGCACCGCGCTGCGTCGCGTTCAGCTTCGACCATTCGCCCTTCGTCAGCTGCGCATAGGCGGCGTCGACGGCCGCGTTGGCGTCCGCCACCGTGCAGCGCGCGACTTCGGCCCACACCTTCGCGGTATAGGGGTTCACGGTCTCGAAATACTGGCCGCCGGAAGCTTGGACGGTCCGGCCGTTGATGTAGGCGTCGAAACGCGGCAGTGCGCTCATGGAAACTCCTGGATCTTCAAAACTGGCGTTCAGTAGGAACGCGGCATGCCGAGCTCGTGCTCGGCGACGTAGGAAAGAATGAGGTTGGTCGAGATCGGCGCGATCTGGTAGAGGCGCGACTCGCGGAACTTGCGCTCCACGTCGTATTCCTCGGCGACGCCGAAGCCGCCGAAGGTCTGGATGCAGGCCTCGGCCGCGTGCCAGGCCGCTTCGGAGGCGAGCAGCTTGGAGATGTTAGCCTGCGTGCCGCAGGGCTGTCCCTGCTCGTAGAGCTTCGCGGCATGGTCGACCATCAGGTTCGCGGCCTCGACCTCGGCATAGGCGCGCGCGATCGGGAACTGGATGCCCTGGTTCTGGCCGATCGGGCGGCCGAACACCCGGCGCTCGCAGGCGTAGTCCTTCGCCTTCTTGATGAACCAGCGGCCGTCGCCGATGCACTCGGAGGCGATCAGGATGCGCTCGGCGTTCATGCCGGAGAGGATGTACTTCAGGCCCTGGCCTTCCTCGCCGATCAGGTTCTCGACCGGCACCGGCACGTTGTCGAAGAAGACCTCGGTCGTCGAGTGGTTGATCATGGTGCGGATCGGCTTGATCGTCATGCCGTGCTGTTTCGCGTGCCGCATGTCGACGAGGAACACCGACAGGCCCTCGGTGCGCTTCTTGACCTGATCCTTCGGCGTGGTGCGGGCGAGCAGCACCATCAGGTCCGACTGCTCGGCGCGCGAAGTCCATACCTTCTGGCCGTTGACGATGTACTTGTCGCCCTGGCGCACGGCCATCGTCGAGATGCTGGTGGTGTCGGTGCCGGCGGTCGGCTCGGTGACGCCGAAGGCCTGCAGGCGCAGCTCGCCGCTGGCGATCTTCGGCAGGTAGCGGTTCTTCTGATCGGCATTGCCATGGCGCAACACGGTGCCCATCGTGTACATCTGCGCGTGGCAGGCGCCCGCATTGCCGCCGAATTCATGGATCGCCTTCAGGATTTCCGCGCCCATCGACAGCGGCAGGCCGCTGCCGCCGTATTCCTCCGGGATCAGCGCGGCGAGCAGGCCGAGCTCGGTCAGGGCCTGGACGAATTCGCCGGGATAGGCGCGCTCGCGATCCTTTGCCCGCCAGTACTCGCCGGGGAATTCCTTGCACACGCGCTCGACGGTGTCGCGCAGCTGGGTGACGGTTTCGGAATGGTCGATATGCATGGGGTTGCCGCCGTGAATTGAGGTGGGGGAAGGCCCTGTGCCGCACCCGCGAGCCGGGTGCGGCCTCGAATCGTAGCAAAACGCTCCGGGGCCGCGTAGCCGCCGATCCTAGGCAGCATCGCCATGTCCGTCCCAATAGGATTTTCAGCTGGTGCGGCTCGCGAAATGCGCTGCGGCGAGCGCGCGTCCGTCAGCCGTCGGTGTGCGGGTTCATCAAGCGCTGCACGCAGGCCTCGAGGATGCGTACGGTCGCGGCGACGGCCGGCGTCTGCGGCCGTTCGCTCGCCTTCGCGACGTAGATCGTGCGGTCGATTGCCGGCTCGACGATCGGCACCGCGCGCAGCTCGCCGCGCTCGATCTCCTCCTGCACCGCGGCCAGCGGCAGCACCGTGCAGCCGACGCCGTGACGCACGAGCAGCTTCATCTGCGACATCGCGTCGAGCTCGACGGGGATGTTCAGCGTGATGCGGCGTTCGCGCGCGAGGCGGTCGACCATGTCGCGCAGGCCGTGCTGGCGGCCGGGCAGGATCAGCGGCTGGCCCTCGAGCTCGGCGAAACGGACTTCGTCGGCGACCGTCGCGTCCGGTGGCGTGATCAGGTAGAGACACTCCGTGTAGAGCTCGGTGGTGACGATGCCGGGTGCGCGCTGGGCGCCGTAGACGAGGCCCAGGTCGACGACGCCGGCCTGCAGCCAGTCGAGGACGTAGCCGCTCATGCCCTCGGCGACGCGCAGCGCCACCTTCGGAAGCTCCCGCTGCATGCGCAGGATCAGCGGCACCGCGAGCATCGCGCTGACGCTCGGCGGGAGACCCAGCGTCACATTGCCCTGCGGCGTCGCGCTCTGCTCGCGCAGCGCCCGCTGCGCCTCCTCCACCAGGGCGAGGATGGTGCGTGCCCGCTGCAGGAAGTCCTGTCCGGCCTCGGTCGGCACCACGCCGCGGCCCGTGCGCAGCAGCAGTTGGACGCCCAGCTCGGCTTCGAGATTCCGCATGTGCTGGGACAGCGCCGACTGCGCGACGAACAGGCTGTCGGAAGCCTTCACCATCGAGCCGTGATCGACGATGGCGACGAAATAGCGGAGGTGGCGGAGGTTCATGGTGGATTGGCGACTGCCTGACGCCATGGTAGCGCAGGGCAGGGCGGGTGTCCGGTGAGGCGACTGCCTGGGACTCACGCTCCCGTAGCCCGGAAGGAGCGCAGCGGAATCCGGGTCACGGCCGAAGGCCGTTGGCAGCGCTGGAGCATCGCTCGCAATCGTGGACGCGACGTGCTTTGGTTTCCCGTCGTGCCGTGCCACCGACGTCCCGGATTCCGCGGCGCTGCGCGCCGCTCCTTCCGGCTACGAGAATGAAGATGGCCGCTGCG
>JBFWSI010000569.1:0-3252 GCA_050248455.1 Gammaproteobacteria bacterium
AGATCCCGGGATTCGCTGCGCTAATCCCGGGCTACGAAGCGCTATGCTGTCTTCGCCGCGGCGAGGAAGTCCTGCGCGAAGCGCTGGAGCACGCCGCCGGCTTCGTAGACCGAGACTTCCTCGGCCGTGTCGAGGCGGCAGGTGACGGGCACCTCGACGCGCTCGCCGTTCCTGCGGTTCACGACCAGCGTCAGATCGGCGCGCGGGCGCGGCTTGCCGAGCACGTCGTAGGTCTCGGTGCCGTCGAGCGCGAGCGTCTTGCGGTCGACGCCGGGCTTGAATTCGAGCGGCAGCACGCCCATGCCGATCAGGTTCGTGCGATGGATGCGCTCGAAGCCCTCGGCGACGATCGCCTCCACACCCGCGAGCCGCACCCCCTTCGCCGCCCAGTCGCGCGAGCTGCCCTGGCCGTAGTCGGCGCCGGCAACGATGATCAGCGGCTGCTTGCGGTTCATGTAGGTCTCGATCGCCTCCCACATCCGCATCAGCTTGCCGTCCGGCTCGACGCGCGCGAGCGAACCCTTCTTGACCTTGCCGTCGACGATCGCCATCTCGTTGACCAGCGTCGGGTTGGCGAAGGTCGCGCGCTGCGCCGTCAGGTGATCGCCGCGGTGGGTCGCGTAGGAATTGAAGTCCTCCTCCGGCAGGCCCATCTTCGCGAGGTACTCGCCGGCCGCGGAGTCGAGCAGGATCGCGTTCGACGGCGACAGGTGATCGGTCGTGATATTGTCGCCGAGGAGTGCGAGCGGGCGCATGCCCTTCAAGGTGCGCGCGCCGGCCAGCGCGCCTTCCCAGTACGGCGGGCGGCGGATGTAGGTCGACTGCGGCCGCCAGTCGTAGAGCGGCGTCACCTTCTGCTTCGCATCCTTGCGCGCGTCGAACATCGGTATGTAGACCCTGCGGAACTGCTCGGGCTTGACGCTCTGCGCGACGATCGCGTCGATCTCCTCGTCCGAGGGCCACAGATCCCTGAGCAGGATCGGCTTGCCGTGCGCATCCGTGCCGAAGGCATCGCGCTCGATGTCGAAGCGCACCGTGCCCGCGATCGCATAGGCGACGACCAGCGGCGGCGAGGCCAGGAAGGCCTGCTTCGCATACGGATGGATGCGGCCGTCGAAGTTGCGGTTGCCGGAGAGCACGGCGACGGCGTAGAGATCGCGGTCGATGATCTCCTGCTGGATCTTCGGATCGAGCGCGCCGGACATGCCGTTGCAGGTGGTGCAGGCGAAGGCGACGATGCCGAAGCCGAGCTTCTCGAGCTCCTGCTTGAGCCCGGACTCCTCGAGATAGAGCGCCACCGTCTTCGAGCCCGGCGCGAGCGAGCTCTTGACCCAGGGCTTGCGCGTGAGCCCCAGCCGGTTCGCATTGCGCGCGAGCAGGCCGGCGGCGATCACGTTGCGCGGGTTCGAGGTATTGGTGCAGGAAGTGATCGCCGCGATGATCACGGCGCCGTCCGGCATCTCGCCCGGCACTTCCTGCCACTTGCCGGCGATGCCCTTGGCCGCGAGCTCGCTCGTCGCGACGCGCGCGTGCGGGTTGCTGGGGCCGGCCATGTTGCGGACCACGCTCGAGAGATCGAAGGACAGCCGGCGCTCGTAGACCGCGTGCTTCAGGCTGTCGGCCCACAGGCCGGCTTCCTTCGCATAGGTCTCGACGAGCATCACCTGCTCGTCGCTGCGGCCGGTGAGCTTCAGGTAGTCCAGCGTCTGCTGGTCGATCGCGAACATCGCCGCCGTCGCGCCGTACTCCGGCGCCATGTTGGAGATCGTCGCGCGGTCGCCCAGCGTCAGCGACGCGGTGCCCTCGCCGTAGAACTCGAGATAGGCGCCGACGACCTTCGACTTGCGCAGGAACTCCGTCAGCGCGAGCACGATGTCCGTCGCCGTGATCCCGGGCTGGCGCCGGCCCGTGAGCTCGACGCCGACGATTTCGGGCAGCCGCATCCACGACGCGCGGCCCAGCATCACGTTCTCCGCCTCGAGCCCGCCAACGCCGATCGCGATCACGCCCAGCGCGTCGACGTGCGGCGTGTGGCTGTCGGTGCCGACGCAGGTGTCGGGGAAGGCCACGCCGTCGATCGCGTGGATCACCGGCGACATCTTCTCCAGGTTGATCTGGTGCATGATGCCGTTGCCGGCCGGGATCACGTCGACGTTGTCGAAGGCGAGCTTGGTCCAGTCGATGAAGTGGAAGCGATCCTCGTTGCGGCGATCCTCGATTGCGCGGTTCTTCTCGAAGGCCTGCGGATCGAAGCCGCCGCATTCCACGGCCAGCGAGTGGTCGACGATCAGCTGCACGGGCACGACGGGATTGACCTTGGCGGGATCGCCGCCCTGCTCCGCGATCGCGTCGCGCAGGCCCGCGAGGTCGACCAGCGCCGTCTGGCCGAGGATGTCGTGGCAGACGACGCGCGCGGGGAACCACGGGAAGTCGCGCTCGCGCTTGACCTCGATGATCTGCTTCAGGCAGTCCTCGATGATTGCCGGATCCGCCCGGCGCACGATGTTCTCGGCGTGCACGCGGGCGGTGTACGGCAGGCGATCCCAGGCACCGGCTTCGATGTCGTTGACCGCTGCCCGGGCGTCGAAGTAGTCGAGCTTCGTGCCGGGCAGCGGCTTGCGGTATTTGGCGTTCATGATCCGATCCGCTGCCTACTTGCGATCCTTGAGCGGCACGAAGGCGCGATCTTCCGGGCCCGTGTAGTTCGCGCTCGGCCGGATGATCTTGCCGTCGATGCGCTGCTCGATCACGTGCGCGGACCAGCCGGCCGTGCGCGCGATCACGAACAGCGGCGTGAACATCGCGGTCGGCACCCCCATCATGTGGTAGCTGACGGCGCTGAACCAGTCGAGGTTCGGGAACATCTTCTTGATCTCCCACATCACCGACTCGAGCCGCTCGGCGATGTCGTACATCTTCATGTTCTTCTCCTCGGCCGAGAGCTGGCGCGCGACTTCCTTGATGACCTTGTTGCGCGGATCGGCGACCGTGTACACGGGATGGCCGAAGCCGATGACGACTTCCTTGCGCTCGACGCGGGCACGGATGTCGGCCTCGGCCTCGTCCGGGTTCTCGTAGCGCTTCTGGATCTCGAAGGCGACTTCGTTGGCGCCGCCGTGCTTCGGGCCGCGCAGCGCGCCGATGCCGCCGCAGATCGCGGAGAACATGTCCGAGCCCGTGCCGGCGACGACGCGCGAGGCGAAGGTCGACGCGTTGAACTCGTGCTCGGCATAGAGGACCAGCGAGGTGTGC
>JBFWSI010000570.1:0-3246 GCA_050248455.1 Gammaproteobacteria bacterium
ATCTGCGCTTCGTCCGGGCCGACGAGCTACCCCTGACGACCACCGGCAAGCTGCAGCGCAATCGTTTGCCCGGCTTTTTCGGATAGACCCGTGCCCTGTGACGTGCTGATTAATCTAGCCACGGAGGGCACGGAGTAAGAAATGGATTGAGCCTGCGCCCCCGTGCTCGATCACGGCTGTCGACGCCGACGTTACGGCGGTTCCCACCAATTCCCTTCTTCCTCCGAGCCCTCGTGGCCATATAGCTGAGCGCAAATACGCGCCACTGCGTGTTGTTTACCGTCATTCCCGCGCCAGCGGGAATCCACGCCGGACGAGAAGGTCTCCGTCGGGCGATTCTTCATTCTGCGCTGGGCGCCGCCCGATGCTGGGCTTCCTTCGTCAGCCCAACCTACAAATTGGCGGGCGGTGGCTGCTCGGAGGGCACGGAGGAAGAAAGGGATTGATCGGAACTTCCGTCACGCCTGCGCCGGTCATCGCTACTGCATTACGGAACCGCCGGCTCAAGCCATTTCTTCTTCCGTGCCCTCCGTGGCTATATGGTTGAGCGTAAATGCGCTCCACTGCGTGCTGTTTACCGTCATTCCCGCGCAAGCGGGAATCCACGCCGGACGAGGCGGTCTCCGTCGGGCGATCCTTCTTTTTCCGCGCTGGACGCCGGGGGAGTGCGTGGATGCCCGCTGGCGCGGGCATGACGGGGGAGGTTTCTACACGGGCATACGCTATCGAAACGCCAGTGGAGCGCATTTACGCTCAGCTATATAGATTCCGCGGCGTGTCCAAGCGGGAAAGACCCCGGGTTGCGAGACGGCGGCGGCTAGCCCTTGGCCTTGGCTTTCTCCGCTTCGCGCAATTCCCGGCGCATGATCTTGCCGGTGGTGGTCATCGGCAGCGAGTCGACGAACTCGATCAGGCGCGGGACCTCGTGCTTCGCGAGGCGGTTCTTCACCGAGTCGCGCAGCTCGTCGGCGAGCGCGTCCGAGGGCGTGACGCCGGCGGCCGGGATGATGAAGGCCTTGATGATCTCGGTGCGCACGGGATCGGGCACGCCGATCACGGCCGCCATCTTCACGCTCGGGTGCTTCAGCAGCGCGTCCTCGATCTCGCTCGGGCCGATGCGATAGCCGGCGCTGGTGATCACGTCGTCGGCGCGGCCGTGGAACCAGAAGTAGCCGTCCTGGTCCATCTGCCCCAGATCGCCGGTGATCAGCCAGTCGCCGATGAACTTCTCGCGCGTCGCGTCGGGACGATTGAGGTATTCGCGGAACATCACGGGGTGCGGCCGCTTGCAGGCGATGTGGCCCATCGTGCCGGGCGGCACCTCGACGCCCTGGTCATTGACGATCGCGACCGTCGCGCCCGGTGTCGGCCGGCCCAGCGAGCCGGGCTTGATCGGCATCACGTTGCCGTTGTTGCAGAGGATCACGTTGCATTCGGTCTGGCCGAAGCCTTCGTTGATGACGAGGTTCAGCTCGCGCTTCGCCCACTCGAACAGTTCCTTGCCGACCGCCTCGCCGCCCGACAGCACCGCCCGCAGCCTGAGCTTGTAGCGCGACAGCGCGTCCGGCACCTGGCGCATCAGCTTCAGGGTCGTCGGCGTCAGCAGCGACAGCGTCACGGCGTGGCGATCGAGCACCTGGTAGGCGTAGTCGGGATCGAAACCCTTCATCGCGGTGGCGACGACCGTGCAGCCGTGGAACCAGCCCGGCATCAGCACGTCCATCAACCCCGCCATCCACGCCCAGTCCGCGGGCGACCACAGCACGTCGTTCGGCTGCGGGAAGAAGTCGAAGGCGAACTCCAGCGCGGGCATGTGGCCCAGCATCATGCGATGCGGCTGCACCGAGCCTTTCGGCATGCCCGTCGTGCCCGAGGTGTAGCTGATCCAGGCGACGTCCTCGGCCGCGGTGTCGACGTTCGTGAACTGATCGGAGGCGCCTTCCAGCGCCTGCCAGAAGTTCTTCGCGCCGGTCGGCGCGCCGTCGATGACGAACACGTGCTCGAGCTGCGGACAGTCGGCGCGCAGCTCGGCGATCTTCGGATAGTTCGCCATGTCGGTGACGAGGGCCTTCGCGCCGCTGTTGTTCAGGCGATAGGTGATCGCGTCGGCGCCGAACAGCACCGAGCACGGCCCGGACACCATGCCGGCCTTCCAGCACGCGACGTGGCCGATCGCGCATTCAGGATTCTGCGCGAGCAGCAGCGTCACGCGATCGCCGCGCTCGAGGCCCAGCGCGCGCAGCGCGTTGGCGAAGCGGTTGGCGTGGCGCCGGATGTCGGCGAAGGTGTAGCGCGTGATCTTGCGCTCGGCGTCCTCGTAGATCAGCGCGACGCGCGTCGGATCGTCGGCCCAGCGCTCGCAGACGTCGTTCGCGATGTTGTAGCGCTCGGGGATCCGCCACTGGAAGGCGTTGCGCACTTCGTCATAGGTCTTGCCGCGGGTGATCATCATCGACATGCGAGACTCCATTCGGTCTTCGGTTGAGACGGCAAGGCGCGGGAAGCAGCTTGCCGCGGGCAATGAACGGCCGACTCGTCGGCCCGTCCCGGCGTTGTTTACCCTTTCGAAGAGGTCCGATCAACCGCGCCGGCGCGCGCCGAACGGTTACACTGACGGCGCAGCTCGATCCCGCAGGCACGCCGCGCGCGCGAATGCAGCGCAACATTCACGGCGTCGGGTCCGCCATGCGTTCACGACCGACGACACAGACACGCCCGCCCGCGGCAGCGGCCGGCACTGGAGGAGTTCATGTCCCGCAAACTCGAAGGCAAGGTCATCATCGTCACCGGCGGCAGCACGGGCATCGGCCGCGCCGCCGCGCTCCGCTGCGGCGCCGACGGGGCCGCGGTGGTCATCGCCGACGTCAACGTCGCGGCCGGCGAAGCGACCGCCCGCGACATCGAGCAGGCCGGTGGCCGCGCCTGCTTCATCCGCACCGACGTCGTCGACGGCGCGCAGGTGCAAGCCCTCGTCGCCGGCACCGTGCAGCGCTACGGCAAGCTCGACGGCGCGTTCAACAACGCCGGCATCGAGGGCGGCTTCGCCAATACCGTGAAGATGACCGAGGAAGCCTTCGACCGCACGATCGCAGTGAACCTGAAGGGCGTGTGGCTGTGCCTCAAGCACCAGATCGAGCAGTTCCTCGCCCAGGGCAGCGGCGGCGCAATCGTCAACACGGCCTCGGTCGCCGGCCTCGTCGGCACGCGCGGCGGCATCGCCTATTGCGCGTCCAAGCACGGCGTCGT
>JBFWSI010000571.1:0-3237 GCA_050248455.1 Gammaproteobacteria bacterium
TTCGCGCCCGGCATCCTCGCGATCTCGGCGAGCTGCGGATTCCAGGTCACGACCGCGGTGACGTCGTCGGCCGCCGCGGCGGAGACGATGTCGGCATCGGAAGTATTGACGACCTGGATGTCCTTCTCGCTCGCGCCGATGCCCTCGAGCGCGCGCGCCAGCAGGTAGTGCGAGACCGACAGCTCGACGAGATTGACGGACTGCCCCTTGATGTCCGCGATGTCGGACTTGCCCTTGAGGACGATGCCGTCGTTGCCGTTGGAGAAGGAGCCGACGATCAGGGCCGTCGAGTCCACGCCGCCGGCGGCGGGTATCGTCAGCGCGTCCATGTTGGTCATCACGCAGCCGTCGAAGGCGCCGGCGGTGTACTGGTTGATCGACTCGACGTAGTCGTTGAGCTGCACGACCTCGATCTCGATGCCGTACTTGTCCGCCCACTTCTCGATGATGCCGGAGGTCTCGCCGTAGTCCCACGGCACCCAGCCGACGTAGATCGTCCACGCGATCCTGAACTTCTTCTTGGCTTCGGCCGCGGCGACTGAACCGCTCGACGCGAGCGCGGCGAGCCCGCACAGCAGCGCGAGCACGACACCGCGACGGGTGGACTGCACGAAGGCATTCAGCATGGGATCTCTCCTCGGGTCTGGTTCGGCTACACGACGCGCACGCAGGAGGATCCGGCGAGAGCCGGTCGCGATTTCAGCCTGCCGCCTCGTGCGCATCGCGCGCGAGACGCCGGGCCGATCTCGAATCCGGCTCCAGTGACCTCCCGGGCTTTTGTCCCGCCGTGTAACCTCTCGAGGAGAGGTCGGTTGCTCTCGGACCAGCCGCCCGCATCAGCGGGCCGGAACCCTAGCGACCCTATTCATTCAGCATCGAATCCCGCGGTTTCGAGCCCTCACCGCCGGTCCTGCATGCTCGGAAGTGCGAGAACCATGCCATGCGCGGAAGCCGCGGATTTGCAGCGTTCGATACGTAGCGCAGCGCCGCCGATGCGCCATCGACAGGCACGATGACGGTTCGCGCGCACCGAAACGGCGCGATCTATATGGCTGGGCGCAAATGCACTCCATTGGTCGTGCGGATAGCGCATGCGCACGTACGAGCCTCCTGCGTCATGCCCGCGCCAGCGGGCATGACGGTAAACAACGCAGCGGAGCGTATTTGCGCTCAGCTATATGGCTCGTCGAACGCGGGTTGCCGCTGCGCCTCGGCGCAGGCACAGGGGTGGGTGCTTCCCGAGGATCCCGGGTTACGCGCTGCGCGCTGCACCCGGGCTACGCAGCGAGGGCACAGCGTCAACCCGCGCGTCGCCACTGCATTGGCGCCGCCACTGCGGGCTCGCCGGTCGAGAAGCGCGCGATCACGCCCTGCATGCGCTCCGCATTGTCGGCGAGCTCGGCGGCGCAGGCGTTGTTCGATTCGGCGAGCGAGAGATTGTGCTGGCTCAGGCGATCGAGATCGCGCACGTGGCCGTCGACGCGCTGCATCGAGGCTTTTTGGGCCTGCGACGAGGACTTCATGTCCTCGAAGATCTCGGCGTTGAGCGCGAGCAGGTTGGTCTGGAAGGCGATCGATTCGATGAGCCCGACGATGTTCTCGATCTTGCGGCTAGATTCGATGATCGAGTTCATCGATTGCCGGGCCTTGTCGAGCACGATCTCGCCCTCGCCCGCGCGCCGTTTCGCCTCGCCGGCGAGCTGACCCGCGGCGACCAGCGACTGCGTCGAGTGCTTGATGCCGTCGGACACGCCATTCGCGCCCTCGCGCGTGCTTTGCAGGGCGCGCAGCTGGGACTGTGCGGCGTCGGTGACGCTGCCCGCGCTCTGATAGGCCGGCCGACGGGGTCGTCGTAGTTGCTCGTTCACATTTCGAATCCTGTCCAGCGAGACCGGAAAGCCGGTCTCCGAGTGATGATGTCGAGGCGCATGCAGCGCTCGAACCGCTATATGCCCTGCGATGGGGCACCCGCTTGGGATATCGTCTGACAGGGACGGCTTTAGACGGAAGTCTTGCGCCGCATCAGGGCCGAAGAGCGGCCGGTGCGCTCCACCGCGCCGCGGATGGCGCGGGGGTCACGGGCTGCCCTATGCTCAGGAACAGCCGCCGCGAGGAAGCCGTCGATGAGCCCGTCGTTTCGCCCCCTGCATCCGCTGTTCGCCGCCGAGGCGGGTCCGGTCGATCTCGCGACGCTGAGCGACGCGGCCGGCCTGCAGGCGATCCGCGAGGGCATGCATCGCTACGGCGTGCTGGTGTTTCGCGGGCAGCGGCTCGACGACGCGGGCCAGCTCGCGTTCGCCGGGCGCTTCGACGGCGCCCTGCATGCGAAGACGGGATCGGCGGCGCTGAGCGCGAATCGCTTCGGCAACGAGGCGCTGACCGACATCTCGAACGTCGACGAGCGCGGCGAGCTGCTCGCCGCCGACGACCGCCGGCGCCACTACGGGCTCGCGAACCGCCTGTGGCACACGGACGCGTCCTTCGTCGATCCGCCCGGCCGCTACTCGATGCTCTCCGCGCGCATCATGCCCGCCGGCGGCGCCGATACCGAATTCGCCGACATGCGCGCCGCCTGGGACGCGCTGTCACCCGAGCTGCAACAGCGCCTCATGCCGCTACGCGTCCATCATTCGATCGCCTATTCGCGCCAGGTGCTGGGCTTCGAGTTCTCGGCCGAGGAGGCCGAGCAGCTGCGCGGCGCGATCCAGCCGCTGGTCCGCACCAATCCCGTCACGGGGCGGCGCGCGCTCTATCTCGCTTCGCATGCCTCGCGCATCGAGGGCATGTCGCTGCCGGAAGGACGCCTGCTGCTGCGCGATCTGATCGAGCACGCGACGCAGCCGCGTTTCGTCTACCGCCATCGCTGGCAGGTCGGCGACCTCGTGATCTGGGACAACCTCGCGACCATGCATCGCGCGACGCCCTTCGCCGACACGCAGGAGCGCCGCGAGCTGCGGCGCGTGACGACTCTGGATCTGCCTCTCCCGTAACCCGGGGTCTTCCTCGCGCCGACACGCCGATCCCGGGTTGCGCGCCGCGCGCTCCACCCGGGCTGCGAAATGCCGTGCAAAACGATCGATCCGTAGCCCGGGTGCAGCGGAGCGGAACCCGGGATCTTCGACGTCCCCGCATCCCCGGGTGGCACGCGCCACCCGGGCGACGAAGAGAAGGAAACGACGCTCAGCGCGCTTCGGCCTCCGCCATGAACTTCGTGATGTCGACGTTCTCGCCGACCGC
>JBFWSI010000572.1:0-3235 GCA_050248455.1 Gammaproteobacteria bacterium
GACGTGCCGTTCGCCGCGGCGGTCCCCGCGTACCTCGAGGATCGCCACCACCAGCGCGACGCGCGCGGCTCCCGCGTGGACTCCAACGAGGTGCGCTACCACCAGGCCGGCGTGCCGCGCGGCTGGTACGAGATCGACGGCAAACGCGAGGAGATCGACCCCGACGACTGGTTCTGCTACCGCGATCATTCGTGGGGAGTGCGCCTCGACGTCGGTGCGCCGCCCAGCGATCTCCGGCCCGCGCGCGACTTCGGCGAGCGCAAGTTCGAGGACTCGAAGTTCCTGCTGGTGTGGTCGCCGTTCCTGCTGCAGCGGCCGGACGGCTCGCGTTACGAATACCACTTCTATCTGCAGGTGCGCGGCGACGAGGTGTTCTACTTCTCCGGCTATCGCAACCACGCCGACGGTCGCCAGGAGCGCATCGCGCGCGTGCGGCCGCATCTGCGCTTCGACGACGACACGCGGCGCCTGCAGGGCGGTCACCTGTTCATCGACATGCTGAACGGGGACACCGCGCGCATCGACATCGAGGTGCAGGGCGAGTCCGGCTTCTACCTCGGCACCGCGCTCTATCTCGGCTTCGACGGCAAGAAGCACGGCAACTGGCGCGGTGAGCTCGATCTCGACGGCGAACGCATCGCCGACATCACCGCGCCGGAGATGCGCAAGCGCCTCGCGACCGCCGTGCGCGACACCATCATCAAGGTGCGCGAAGGCGAGGCCGAGGGCTACGGCCTGCTCGAACCGATCGTGCTCGGCGACTGGCCGGACATGAACCTTTCCTCGCGGCGCACGCGGGGCTAGGCGATGGCGCGCGATCTCGCCCGTCTGCGCGAGGGCCTGCGCGCCTTCCTCGGCTGCGGCGATGCGCTGACCGAGGTCGTGCCGTTGTCGACCGGTCACTCGAACGAGACCTATCGGCTCGACGGCCTCGATCGCATCCTGCGCCTGCCGCCGTCGGAGGAAGGGCTGCTGCCGCCCTACGACATGGCGGCCCAGCACCGCGTGCTGGCCGCGATGGCGCGCGCCCCGGACGGCCCGCCGGTGCCGCAGGTGTTCGAGCTCTGTACCGATGCGAGCGTCGTCGGCGATCCGTTCTTCGTGATGGAATGCCTGCGCGGCGAAGCCTTCGAGTATGCCGTGCCGGACTGGCTGAACAATGCGCCGCCGTCGCTGCCCGATGCGATGTGCGCACAGTGGATAGGCGCGATCGCGCGCGTCCATCGCCTGCCAACCTCCGCGATGCCGGCGCCCGCGCGAACCGCCGAGGAAGAAGCCGCGCACTGGCTCGCCGTCGCGCGCAGCGCCGAGGCGCCCGCAGTGCTCGTCGAGGTGCTGGAAGATCTCGTCGCGCGGCCGCCACGGCCCTCGGGACCGCCGACCCCCATCCACGGCGATCCGAAGCACGGCAACTGCCTGTGGGATGCGCAAGGCCGGCTGCTCGCGCTCGTCGACTGGGAAATGGCCGGCATCGGCGATCCGCTGCTCGATCTCGGCTACGTCATGCAGTTCTACGATCAGGGCGAAGTGAAGCTCGGCTCGGCCGGCTACGAGCTGCCGGGCTGGTGGTCGCGCAGCCGCACGATCGAGGAATGGGAGCGCATGACGGGACGGCGCGCGCTCGATCTGCACCGCTACGAAGCCATCGAAGTCGCCAAGGTCGCCGCCATCGTGCAGCTCGGCGCACACCTCTACGCGACCGGCCGCGCGCCCGACCCGCGTTTCGCGGTGTGGCACACCGTCGTGCCCCCCTACGTCGAGCTCGCCGCGCGCTGCGCCGGCGGGTGAAGCGGCACCGACAGTAGGTTGCCGCGAAAGAGACGTCGCCGTCGTCGCCGCCCGGGCGGAGCGCATGGCGCGCAACCCGGGATCGGCGGCTGTCGGTGCGCCGATCCCGGTTCCGCTACGCTGCGCCCGGGCTACGCGCGCGTCGCGGCTTCCGGCTTGCGCAGGCCGACTCGTTCATAGTCCTCCGGCGCCGCGGTCTTCGCGTTCTTGAACAGCACGATCCGGCACGGCCCGCCCGTCGCGCCGGCCGGACAGCGGATCGCCGGCCACGGCGCGCCGATGCGCTCGATCGGCATGATCGTGTGCATCACGGCGAGGTGCGTCTGGTAGACGGTGACGTTGCCCTCGTTGAAGGTGATCGGGTGCTTCTCCTTCACGATCGCGAGGTCCAGCGGCGGCTCGTGGCAGCCCATGCGGATCTGCCGGCCGCAGCTGCCGCAGGGATCCTGGTGCAGCGTGAACTTCTCGTCGTCCTCCTCGAGGCGGAAGCTCGCGAAGTTCGCGAGCATCAGCGCAGTCCAGTTGACGATCCGCACGCGCGCATCGGTCTCGACTTCCTCCATCATCCACGGCATCCAGCGCGCGTCGCTGCTGTGGCGCAGGCACTGCTCGAGCGCGTCGATGCCATGCTCGCGATAGACGTGCGACAGCAGCAACGACAGCCATTCGCGGTAGAGATCGTGGACGTTGCGAAAACCGCGCTCGAGCTGCTCGTAGCGACGCATGACGGCGGCCCCATCGCCGGCATCGATCAGGCCATTCATCTCGTCCTTCGCGGAGCGGCTGCCCCGGAGCAGCTCGTCGGGCGTCATCTCCATCCGCATCGCGTGCAGCGCGATCGAATTGATCGAGACCGCCTTGTACAGGCCTTCGTGGCCGTAGCGCTCGTAGATGAACGCCTGTTCGAGCGCCACCCAGCGATGATAGATCTCGTGGAACAGCAGGAAGGCGTCTTCCAGCGCCGCGTACTTCGCTTTCGCCGCGGCCTTGTCGCCGCGCGCGAGCACTTCCTGCATCTGGTCGCGCGGCGGCCGGCACAGCGCGTCGAGCTCGGCCTGGGTGAACATGCGCTCGGGCATCGAAACCTCCTGGGCAAGGGGCGGGAAGGAATGTTCGAGGCAGTCTACACGCGGTGAGTAGCGCGTCGGACATCCTGCGGCGCGTCGCGACGACGGCGGTCGATGCACCGGAATTGACGCTGCCGGCGGCGGCACTTACGCTCGGCGCAAGGGCGGCACACCGTCCAATTACAACGACAAATGGCGGACGGGGGTCGATGCAACGCTATCGTTCACGCGCGATCGGGCCGTGCTGCGCAGTCGCGCTGCTGCTGCTGCTCGCAGGCTGCGCCACGACGCGCGACTTCTCGTCCGTGAAGTCCCTGACGCCGGCGGCATCGACGGCTCCGGCCGCCGCCGGCCCGCTGACGCTGGTCCTGATGCCGGCC
>JBFWSI010000573.1:0-3213 GCA_050248455.1 Gammaproteobacteria bacterium
AGCACCGGGTTGACCTTGTCGACGCGCACCGTCACCGGCACGGCCTCGCTGTTCTCGGTCGCGTAGTAGTGCACGTTGACCACGTACTCGCCGGGGATCACGCCGCGGATCGTCGTCACTTCCTGGTTCAGCGGGTTCTCGATCTGCCGGCCGTTGATGTTCAGCGTGTCGTTGAGGTTGCCGCGATCGTCGCGGTCGAGATGGATGAGGCCCGCGTTCGCGTTCTTGAAATAGGTCAGGTTGCCGGCCGGATCCTCGACGTAGGTGTCGATGTCGTTCGGATTCCGGTCCGGCCAGGTGACCGTGATGATGTACTCGGCCTTGGGATCGATCTTGCCCTGCTTGGCGATCGGGTTCATGAACAGCACCGCGAGCACGAACAGGTAGGTGATCGCCTGGATGATCTTGAACAGGACCGCCGTGATCGGATCGAAGGGCTGCCGGTAGCGATTCGACGAGGAGCCGAAGGCGGACATGCGCGGCGCCGCCCGCTCACGCCGCGGCGGCGCCGGGCGCGCACAGGACTTCCTTGACGTGCACGGTCACCTGCAGCAGCGCCTCGAGCCCGCGGTCGAGCAGGTAGTAGGGCACGGACAGGAGAATGCCGGCGACGAGGCTCGCCAGCGTCGTGTACAGCGCCGTGCTCATGCCGACGCTCATCTGCTGCAGCACTTTCTGCATCGTCGACGCGTCGAGCGTGCCGGACTGCGCGACCGAGCTGAGCATCAGGATGAAGCCGACGAGCGTGCCGAGAAAGCCGACCTTCAGCATCAGGTCGATGTAGAACCAGCCGAACTCGTGCGCGCCGCGCAGGCGCGACGCATAGGCATCGAGCAGATCCGACGGCGCGTCGGGGCCGGCCTGCGCGGCGTGGTGATCGGCGAGATAGTCGACGACGAAGCCCGCCGGCAGGCCGGCGGCGCGCGCGGCCTCGCGCGTACGCAGGGCCGCGGGCGAGACATCGCCGCGCGTGAGCCGCCCGGTGATGGCCACGGCGTGGTCCAGCTCGCGCGAGAGATAGAGCGTGCGCTTGAAGGTGTGGCCGACCCCGATCGCGTACATCAGGATCAGCACGAGGCAGATCCGGCTCCGGTCCGCTTCGATCATGATCTGCACCAGCGACTGATCGACGCCGACGACGCTCGCGAAGACCACGAGGCCGAGCAGCGTCGCCCACAGCAGCAGCAGCACGTGCGGTTCGCTCAGCAGGAAATTCCAGCGCGGATTCATGCAGTCACCGTCGGCTCCGGGGTCGGGCGAGTATACACGTCAGTCCTTTTCCAGCACGAAGGCGAGAATCTCACGCAGCAGGCCGTTCATGCGCCGCGCGAACGCGTTGACGCGCGGATCCGGGTGGTCTTCCGGCAGCAGCACCACGTTGACCACGGTCTGCTCGCGTTCGCGATGGACGGTGATGCGGCAGGGCATCTGTGCGACGTAGTCGGGATCCAGCAGCAGCATTTCGCGCGCATATTCCAGGTTGCAGAAGTGGATGACCTCGACGTCGGGAAAGTCCGCGTAACCGCGCTCGCGCAGCCCCTTGCCGATGGTGTTGCGGCCCGTGATCCGGAAATTGCGCTCGGTGATCGCGAAGTCGAGCTCGAGGATGACGTCGTCGAAGGACTTGTCGGTGACGCCGCGTTCGATCAGCGCCAGCGACGGTCGGGGCGGCGCTGCACGGGCCGGCGCTGCATCCGAGGCTGCCGCCGCCACCGCGCTCGCGCCGCCGATCAGCAGCGCGAGCGCCAGCAGCAGCCGGCTCATTCGCGGATGACCACTTTGGTCCCGACCTTGACGTAGTGACGGAGCTCGTTGACGTCCCGGTTGTCCAGCGCGATGCAGCCCTGCGTCCAGTCGAGCACGCGATGCACCTTGAGGCGCTCCGCCGTTTCCTCGCCGAGCCCGTGGATGCCGATGGCGCCGCCGAGCGGCGTGTTCTGCGGCGGCCGCTGATCGGTGCGCAGCGCGTCGACGATGCGATCGAAGTCGCCGCGCGTGATCAGGCGGTTCTTCAGGCCGAAGAAGGCGTCCTTCAGGTTCGGGTAGTTGAGGCGCATGAACAGCTCGAAGGAGCTGCCTTCGTTGAAATCGGTGATGCGGTAGGTGCCGAGCGGCGTCTTGTTGTCGCCGCGGATGCGCTTGTCGCCGAGGCCGCCCTTGCCGGTCGCGATCTGGAAACGACGCTCGACCCGGGCGCCGTGCTTGACGACGAGGACGCGATCGGACTTGTCGATTTCGATCGCATAGTCGGGCTGGCCGAGGTAGTGCATCGCCGGCGCGGTCGCGGCGTCGGCGATGCCGTCGGCCGTCGCGATTCCCGGCAGCAGCGACGACAGGGCCGCGAGCGCCGCGGCGCCTGCCCGTTGCCGAAGGTCGCCCCCCGGCCTCACCCACCTCAGCGAACGCATGCTGCGAGGATCGTCTCGTTGCGAAACTATCGATAGCCTGAACGGGCGCGAGTATACCGCAAGCCGTCGGCCGCGCGAGGCTCCGGCAGCCGCATGCCCGCGTGTAAAATGCCCAAATGAACGCTGCCCTTGCCGCCGCTGCCGATGCCAAGTACACGCGCGTCGCCATGCTGCTCCACTGGGCGACCGTCGCGCTGGTCGCCGCCCTCTACGCAATCGGCTGGCACATGGTCGAGCTGCCGAAAGGGCCCGCACGCGGCGAAGCCTTCGCGCTCCACAAGTCGATCGGCATGACCGTGTTCCTGTTGACCGTGTTGCGCCTCGCATGGCGGCTGTACAGACCGCCGCCGCCGCTGCCGGCGAGGCTCGCGCGCTGGCAGCGGCTGCTCGCCACCGCGGTCCATCACCTGTTCTATGTGCTGCTTCTCCTGCAGCCGGTGATGGGCTATCTGTCCTCGTCGTTCAGTCCCTATCCGTCGAGTTATTTCGGTCTCCCGCTGCCGGACTGGGGCGAGCACAATCCCAAGTTGAACGAGTTCTTCACCGAGCTGCACGTCGCCGGCTCGGTCGCGATGCTGATCGTCATCGCCCTCCACGTGCTCGGTGCGCTGAGCCATCTGTTCAAGGCCGGCGATCACCTCGTGCGTCGCATGCTGCCCTGGTAGCTGCTGCGCTGCGGTCGCGCCGGCGCGCAGCAGCCGGAGGCCGGCTGCCTGCGGCGTCCCCGCCTATAATCCGCCGCATGGCCGACACCCTTACGCCGCCGCCTCCGCAGTCGCTGCGTCGACTGCTGCTCGGCTACGAG
>JBFWSI010000574.1:0-3212 GCA_050248455.1 Gammaproteobacteria bacterium
CATCGGCGTGTCGGGATCGCGCACTGCCACCGGCCGTTCGGCGACATAGGCCGCGAGCACGTCTCGCATCGCGCGCAAGCGCAGCGGCCCGGACGCGGCGCCCTCGCCGCCGACGACCCAGGCCCATTCGAGGGTCGGGCACTCGGCGAGCACTTCGACGATCTGCGGCAACGCATAGTCGCCGACGACCACGCCGCGGCAGCCGGCGAAGCTCAGCATGTACGCGAGCTTCTTGCCGCGCGTGCGTGGATCGATCGGCACGAACACGGTGCCGGCGATCGACGAGCCGACCATCGCGTCGACGAACTCGGGATGGTTCTGCAGCACGATCGCGAAGGCATCGCCGGCCGCGAGCCCCTCGGCGGCCAGCCCCGCCGCGATCCGCTGGCCGTTCGCCCACAGCGCCTCGTAGCTGCGCGTCTCGGTCGCGTAGCGGCCGTCGGCCGTGACGTCGACGAACGTCAGGAGATCGGGCGCCGGATGGTGGCGGCGGCGGTCGTCGACGAGGTGGGCGAGTATCGCGGTATTGGCTGGGCTGTCCATCGGTGTCGTCCTTCGAGGGAAAGGCATCGCGACCGCGCCCCGCGGGCGCGGGGCGCGTCGGTCCGCATCTTAGCAGTGAGCGCCGACGGCCACGCGACGCGCGGCCGCCGGCGGCGAGCCCGGCGTCTCAGAGCCGTGCGGGATCCGCCAGTCCGAAGCCGCCCTTCAGCGCGAGGATTTCGTTGCAGCCGTCCTCGATCATCGAGGCGCGCGCGTCGCGCAGCAGCTTCTCCATCGGGTATTCGCGCGTCATGCCGTTGCCGCCGAACATCTGCAAGGCCTCGCTCGCCACCTCGAAGGCCGTCTGAGTGCCCGTGACCTTCACCGTCATCGCCGCCGGCAGCGAGGGTTGGGCGACGGTCATGTTGTACTCGACGACGCGCCGGGTCAGCGCGCGGGCCGCCTCGACCTTCCTGAACATGTGGAACAGCCGGGTCGCAACCGACTGATGGCGGATCAGCGGCACGCCGCCCTGCTTGCGCTCGTGCGCATAGGCCAACGCATGTTCGAAAGCCGCGCGCGCGACGCCGGTGAAGCACGCGCCCATCAGCCCGTTCGCTTCGGCGTGGATCGCGTAGACACAGCGCTGGAAGTGCTCGGGTCCCGCGAGCAGGTTCCTGATCGGCACCTCCACGTTGTCGAAGAAGATCTCGCCCTGCGGCAGCGCGCGCTGCCCCATCTTGTCGAGCGGCTTGCCGCGCGACACGCCCTTGCTGTCGAGCGGCACGATGACGACCGCGCCGTTGCGCGGATCGGCACCCGCGCCGGTGTCGGCCGCGCAATACAGGATGCAGACCTGCGCAACGGTGCCGTTCGACACCCATGCCGACTTCTGGCCGTTGATGACGATGCGATCGCCGCCGATCTTGGCCACGCAGTTCGGCCGACCGTACTTGCCGGTCGCGTGGGCGATCTGCTGGTTCGGATCGAGGCTGTCGCTGCCATGATCGGGTTCGGTGATGCCCCAGCAGCCGAGCTTGTCGTCCGGGCACAGCGAGGCGAGGTAGTCGTTGCCGAACAGGCGGCAGAGATAGCGTGGCAGCGAAGAGGCTGCGACCGAGATCCCGAGCCCCGAATCGCCCCAGCCGAGCTCCTCGTAGAACATGCACATCAGCTTCGCGCGTTCGCGCGGCGGCATGTCGAGCATCAGGTCGACCGTGAAGCCGAGCTCGCCGAAACGAGCGTAGAACGGCCACAGCGGAGAATCCGGTGCAATCACCGCTTCCGGCGTCATGCGGTCGAGCTGCCGTCCCAGCGGACGCATTTCCTGCTCGGCGAAGCGGTGGAGCGTGTCGATCATCGCGCGCTCTTCCGGCGACATGTCGAGCTCGGCGCCGAACATGCCGAGACTCGCGGCGGGCTCCTTGCTCCAGTTGGCGATGCGGGTGGTGGGGGCCGGCGCGCCGACGGACGCGCCGCTGAAGGACTCGGGTTGAGCTGCCATAGGTTGTACTCCCGGTGCGTTGAACGCGGCCCCGAGCCGCGAATGCACGCGTGGGGGACCGACGAGGCCTCGACTCCGCTTGTACTGTGGACCAACGCAATGCGTCCGTGCCTTGATGCCGATCAGGCTTCATCGAGCGGGAGCGGCCGCATCGCCACCCGCGCATCCCGGCGAGCCTGCGCTTGCCGCGCCGATTCGGGACGAGACCGCCGGCCTTACTGCCGCCTGCGGCGCGGCGCTCCGCGCATGTACACTGCGCGCCGTTCGAACCACGCGCTCGCCGATCCGTCGGCCCGGAGTCATCGCCGCCCATGTCCAGTCCAGCCGAATCTACCGCGCGATGCCAGCCCCTCGTCCATTTCGCCCACCGGCTCGTGATGGTCGGCTTCGGCAGCATCGGCCAGGGCGTGCTGCCGCTGATCCTGCGGCACGTCGGCGGACTCACGCCCGCATCCATCACCATCGTCACCGCGGACGCGAACGGCCGTGCGCTCGCCGAGGCTTGCGGCGTGCGCCTGCTGGTCGAGCCGCTGACGCGCGAGAACCATCGCCGCGTGCTCGACCCGCTGCTCGGCGCCGGCGATTTCCTGCTGAACCTGTCGGTCGAGGTGTCGAGCCTCGCGCTGATCGAATACGCCGCGAGCCGCGGCGCGCTCTACCTCGATTCCTGCATCGAACCCTGGGCGGGCGGCTTCACCGATCCCGCGCTGTCGCCGGCCCAGCGCTCGAACTACGCGCTGCGCGAAAGCGTGCTCGACTTGCGCCGGCGCCTACCGCGCGGGCCGACGGCCGTGGTCACGCACGGCGCGAACCCCGGGCTCGTCTCCCATCTCGTGAAGCAGGCGCTGCTCGACCTCGCCGCCGAGCTCGCGCCGGACGTCCCCGAACCGCATACGCGCGAGGCATGGGCAATGCTCGCCGCTCGCCTCGGCGTGAAGACCATCCACGTCGCCGAGCGCGACACCCAGGTGTCGCCGCGGCCGAAGGAGGTCGGCGAGTTCGTCAACACCTGGTCGATCGAGGGTTTCGTCAGTGAAGTCTCGCAGCCGGCCGAGCTCGGCTGGGGCACGCACGAACGCGCCTTGCCGCCGGATGCGCGCACGCACGACACGGGCTCGGGTTGCGCGATCTACTTGCTGCGGCCCGGCGTCGCGACGCGCGTGCGCAGCTGGACGCCGCGGCAGGGGCCGTATCACGGTTTCCTGATCACGCACGGGGAATCGAT
>JBFWSI010000575.1:0-3198 GCA_050248455.1 Gammaproteobacteria bacterium
GCCGCACGCCGTCGACGACCGCGAGCGCGATGTCGCGCGCGAGCCCGTAGTGCTGGAGCCCGTCGTCGCTGATCACGACGTCGCACTTGCCGTGCTCGACCAGCGCCGCGACGGCCGCGGCGCGCGACGGGTCGACGGCCACCGGACAGCGCGTGCGGCGCGCAATCACGATCGCCTCGTCGCCGACGGTCGCGGGATCGGAATCGGGCCGCACCTGCTGCGGCCAGTGCGCCGCCTGCCCGCCGTAGCCGCGGGCGACGACGCCGGGATTCAGGCCCAGCGACTTGAGATAACCCGCGAGCCAGATCACGAGCGGGGTCTTGCCGCTGCCGCCGACCGTGAGATTGCCGACGATGATGACGGGCACGCTGGCCTGATGGATCGTCAGGAGCCCGGACGAGTAGGCGCGCTTCCTCAGTGCGGTGGCGGCGCGGAACAGCCAGCTCAGCGGCGCGAGCGCGAGGCTCGCGGGATGCCGGCCGTACCAGAGGCGATCGAGCAGGTCGATCCACCGGTTCGAACGGTTTCGCACGCGCGCATTCAAATTTCGCTCACTCGCGCTCTTCGCGCACGTTCATCGGGAACGTGACGTGGGTGAGCCCTTCGAGGCGCGCCGCGTCCATCGTGTCGACGGCGAGCTGGAAGGCCGTGTCGCGATCGGCGTTGACGACGACGACGGGCTCGCCCTTGCCCGACTTCTCCGCCTTCGCGGCAGCGAGCGCCTGGCGCAGCGTGTCGAGCTTCGCATTGACCAGCGCCTTGCCGTCGACGAAGACCTGGCCGCGGCGATCGATCGAGATCTCGATGGTCGCCGGCAGCTTGTCCGGCGTCTCGCGGCTCGCCGACGGCAGCACCAGGTCGATCTTCGACTGCTCGACGAACTTGGTCGATACCATGAAGAAGATCAGCAGCAGCAGCACCACGTCGATCAGCGACGTGACGTTGATATCGATGTCCTCGCGGCGTCGCTGCTGGAACCTCATCCGCGCGTCCTGCCCTTCACGGCACGCGGCTCGGCCAGTTCGTCGTCCTGCTCGCGTTCGCCGTGCAGGACTTCGACCAGCTTCAGGGCCTCCTGCTCCATCGTGATCACGAGCTCGTCGACGCGGCCGCGGAAGTAACGGTAGAAGTACAGCGCGGGGATCGCGACGACGAGGCCGGCGGCGGTCGTGATCAGCGCCTGTCCGATGCCGCCGGCGAGCTCGGCCGGATCGCCGGCGCCGCCGGTCTTCAGCGCGCCGAACATCTGGATCATGCCGAACACCGTGCCGAGCAGGCCCAGCAGCGGCGACACCGCGGCGATCGTGCCCAGCGTGTTCAGGTAGCGCTCGAGCTCGAACACGACGAGGCGCCCGGCCTCCTCGATGCACTCGCGGATGATCGAGCGATCGTGCCGGCGATTGACCAGGCCCGCGGCGAGGATGCGACCGAGCGGCGAGCCCGCGCGCAGCGCCTGCACGCGCGCGTCGTCGAGCTGTCCGCTGCGCAGCCACTGCCACACCTGCGCGACGAGGTTGGCGGGCGCGATGCGTTTCGTCTGCAGGGACCAGAAGCGCTCGACGACGATCGCCATCGCGATGACCGACGCGAGCATGATGGGCCACATGACCCAGCCGCCCGCTTTGATGAGTTCCAGCACCTTGTTCCTTTCGCGGCGTCTCGACGCGACGCCGGCGGCGTCGGCGGGGCCAAACGTTACCAAAGGGCCCAGCCCCGGGGAAGCGAAGCCGGCGGCGGCACGTGCCGTCAACGCGCGTGCCAGTAGCGGCGCACGCGCTCGCGCCAGCGGGTCACGCGCGCGTCCTCGGCGGCGAGCTCGACGACGATGGCGCCGTGCGTGCCCGTCACGTGCTGGCGCGCGCCGACCGCCGCGTAGCGCGCGACGACCTCGGGCGCGGGAAAGCCGTAACGGTTGGCGTGCGCCGCGCTGTGGATCGCGACGCGCGCGCCGACCGCGGCGACGAAGGACGCCGACGACGAAGTGCGGCTGCCGTGATGCGGCGTCACGAGCACCTCGGCGTCGAGCGCGATCCCGCGTTCGACCAGTCCCGCCTCGGTCGCGGCGTCGATGTCGCCGGTCAGCAGCACGCGCCGGCCGGCGGCGCTCGCGATCGCCAGCACGCAGGAGCGCTGGTTGTCGTCGCCCGCGGCCTGCGGCGGCGGATGCAGGAACTCGAAGCGCACCTCGTCCCAGATCCAGGCCAGTCCCGCCGCGCAGCGCCGCGCGCCGCGCGGCGGCGACGGATCGCCGGGGCTGACGACGATCTCGTCGACCTCGATCCCGGCGAGCACCGCGGGCGCGCCGCCGGTGTGATCGACGTCCGCGTGGCTGAGCACCAGGCGATCGAGCCGCCACAGGCCCGCGGCGCGCAGGTTCGGCACGACGACCGAACGGCCGGCGTCGCCGCCGCCGCGTCCGCGCGGGCCGGCGTCGTAGAGCAAGGCGTGATCGCGCGTGCGCACGAGCACGGCGAGACCCTGGCCGACGTCGTAGACCGTCACGCGCAGCGCGCCGGCGGCGAGCGGCGGCGGCATCGCGAGCCAGGGGCTCGCGAGCAGCAGCGGCGCGAGCGCGTAGCGTGCGCGCCCGAGCGGCAGCAGGGGCAGCGTGAGGCCCAGCCACACGAGCGGGATGCAGGCGGCGGGCACGGCCCATGGCAGCCGCCACGGCGGCGCACTGTCCGCGAGCCAGGCGAGGAGCAGCCAGCCGGCCTCCCACAGCGCGGCCGCGTACCGCCAGCAGCCGGCGGCGAGCGACGCATCGAGCCCCTGCAGCCCGATGCCGACGAGCGTCAGCGGCACGACGCCCCAGGTCACGAGCGGCACCACCGCGAGGTTCGCAAGCGGCGAAGTCCAGGCGACGAAGGGCGACACCAAGGCCAGCAGCGGCGCCAGCAGCAAGGCGAGCCACAGGTGCACGCCGAGCGTGCGCAGGGCTGGCCGCGCCTCGCGCAGCAGCGCCGCGAGCAGCACCAGTGCGGCCATGGCGCCGAAGGACAGCCACAGGCTGGTCGTCAGCACCGCGAGCGGATCGAGCAGCACGACGATCCCGAGTGCGAGGACGAGACCGTCGGCGTTCAGCAGGCGCTGGCCGCGCCGGCGCTGCCAGACCATGCAGGCGAGCATCAGCAGCGTCCGTTGCGTCGGGACCGCGAGGCCGGCGAGCGTGGCATAGGCCGCCGCCGCGAGCAGACCCGC
>JBFWSI010000576.1:0-3197 GCA_050248455.1 Gammaproteobacteria bacterium
GGTGTTGCCGTTATTATCGTACCAGTCGAAGCCGCCTTCCCACTGCTTCCACACCTGGCCGCGGCGGTCGTAGCTGTTCATGACCTGCGGGGTCACGTGACGCGCATCGTACCAAATCCGCTTCTTGCTGTAGGGCGCACGGGGGTAACCGGTCGGCTCCAGCTCGACGACGTAGACTTCCGGGCACAGCTGCATGACGGTGTTGAAGAACTTCTGGTTCGCCTTGCCGCCGTGACGCTGGTGCTTCCAGTTCTCCGGGTCGCGACCGCCCTGCCAGTTGTCGTGCACGCAGCACAGCGCCGGGCCACGGCCGATCAGCTTGAAGTTGCCCCAGGTGAGCGTCGGGTCGCCCGTCATCCACGCATCCGTGAGGAAGAACGTGGAACCGGCGATCACGGGCTCGAAGCGCTGGTTCGTCGGGAAACGACGCACACGCTTGAAGGCCGGGAGGTAGCCGAAGAAGTCAGGATACTGGGTCGCGTCGTAGGGCCAGATGTTGAGGATCGAGGTGCCCTTGACGTCGTTCGGGTAGGTCCACACCGCCGACTGGTAACGCAGGTACTTGCCTTCGTCACGCAGGACCGGCTTCGGGTCGGTCGTGATGCGGCCGGTACCGGCCACTTCGCACCACCAGTAGTTGTAGTGGTACTGCTCGTTGCCTTCGCCGTCCATGTCGAACTCGTCGATGCAGTACTGCGCGACGTCGTAACGACCCCAGCTCAGGTTGTGACCGGCGATGACTTCGGCGGCGTCCTTCGGCTTCGGGAAGGGGTTGCCGCCTATCCAGGGACCACCGTCGGCGGCGACGACATTGCCCTTCTCGTCGAACTTCGCCTGGCCCGCGTTCCTCAACGAGGCCTCGATGTACGGAGGCGGGTTCATGACCATCACGTTGGTGGTCGTCTCGGCGAGGTCGATGACGCGACCCTGCTGCTTCACCTGGATGTAGGTGACGTCGTCGAGCAGATCCTTGACGTAATCGACGTTGTCGGCGGTCAGCTGCTGACCGGCCTTCACCTTGCCCTTGGTGTACAGGTCGAGCGACAGGAGCTCTTCCGGATACGCCTTCGTGATGTCACCGTCCTCGGCGATGACGTCCCACAGCGGGGCCAGCACACCGGCGGTGAATCCTGCCCCCATGGTTTGCAGGAAATGCCGGCGGGAGAAATCCCTGCCGTATTTCTTGATATGCATCGTTTGAACCTCCTACAGCTCTGCTGATTGTTTGCCGCCCGAGCGCGTCCTGCGTTCGCTTGGCCTTTGCGCGCACCCTTCGCCGCCACGAGGCGACTCGCAGTCGCGTACACTCCCCGACACCGGCCCGTGCTCTCCCTCGATCACCCGCCCGGCGAAAGTCGCCGGATTCTGGCATGAATGAACGCGGCTGCGAAGGCAGACCGTGTGCCGAGCTGCGCACGGAGCGCGGGCAGCCTTGTGTTCCGCTGCCGGCGTGCGCGGTTCAATTGGCGTGAAAGAATTTCGGGGCCGCACGGCCGTGCGAGCCGACGATGCAGGCGTCGCCGCGACCGATGTCGTGAGCGACGGTGATGCGTGCTTCTTCGACCTGTCGGCGTTCGGCGCAATCACGCCGCTGCGAGGCGAGTTCGAGGCGCTGCGCGAGACCGAGGATCGCGCCGAGCGGACGGCCTCTGCGGACGAGACCGCCGGAAGGATTGGTCACGACGCGACCGGCTGCGCCGTCGGCACACGGAGCGGGGCGCTTCGCAGGCGAGCACTTCGTCGCTGCCACAGCGGTCGCACAGCTCGACGACGTCGACGTCCTCGGGCCCGACGCTGCCATACCTGCTTGCCGCACTGCGGCAATCTCGTTGCACGATCGGGCACGTCGTCACCGATGCGCTGAAGCCGCTCGGCACGAAGGTTCAGGCGTGGCGCGGCGCGCTCTCCGGGATCGGCCACGGCCACTTGCGGCCGCGCACGAGACCCTGCCAGTAGATCATGGGCATCGCATACTTCTTCAGCAGATACATGCTGCGCCGTTCCTTGCCCTGATCGAAGGGAAAGGTCTCGCAGGGTTTGAGCTCGTAGTCGAACTCCGCGAGCATCAGGCGCCCGTAGGCAGTGATCAGCGGACACGAGGTATAGCCGTCGTAGACCGCCGCGGGTGCGCGGCCGGCGAGCACCGCGATCAGATTTTCGACCAGCACCGGGCGCTGCGCGCGTATCGCGGCGGCGGTCTTCGAGGTCGGCAGGCTGCTCGCGTCGCCGAGACTGAACACGTTCGGATGGCGCACGTGCTGCAGCGTGTGCTTGTCGACGTCGACCCAGCCGGCGGCATCGGCCAGCGGACTCTGGCGGATGACGTCCGGCGGCCCCATCGGCGGCGCGACGTGGATCATGTCGTATTTCTCGACGCGCTCGGTGCCGGCCTCGGTGTCGCGGAACACCGCTTCCTTCTGCTCGGGGCGCAGCGCGACGAGATCCTGCTTGTAGTGGACCGCGATGTCGCGCGCGGCCGCGATCTTGACCAGTTCGGCCGCGTACTTCGGCGCCCGGAAAATCGAGGCGACGCCGCACATGTAGACGACTTCGCTCGCGCCGCGCGCGCCGGTGCGGCGCAGATGGTCCTCGGCGAGAAAGGCGATCTTCAGCGGCGCGCCGGCACACTTGATCGGCGTCGTCGGGAAGGTGAACAGGGCGCGACCGCCGCGGAAGCGCTGCAGCGTCTCCCAGGTCGCGTTGACGGCTTCGAAGCTGTAGTTGCTGCAGACACCGTTGCGGCCGAGGCTCTCCTTGAGCCCCGCGATCTGGCCCCAGTTGATCTGGATGCCGGGCGCGACGACCAGCGCGTCGTAGGCCAGCGCTTCGCCGTCGCGGGTCGACACGGTGTTTTCCTCGGGACGGAATTCGGTGGCCTCGGCGCGCACCCAGCGCACGCCGGCCGGCATCACGTCCTGCATCGGGCGGCGACTGCTCTCTTTCGGAAACACGCCGCCGCCGACGAAGGTCCACAGCGGCTGATAATAATGATGGCCGGCAGGGTCGACGAGGGTGACGTCGAATCCCGGTTCGCGGACGAGACGTGCCGCCACGCCGAGTCCGCCGGCACCGGCACCAATCACCACGACGCGTCGTTTCGCTGCACTCATGATCGAGCCTCCAGGTGCCGCGTCACGCACGGCGGCTTCAGCGCTGCCGGCGATCGGGGACGCGATGCCGGATGGGCTCGCTACTAT